>CAYYDL010000605.1:0-2546 GCA_964470545.1 uncultured Hyphomicrobium sp.
AATCACCGGAAACAAGATCATGAGATCGTGCCGCAGTTCCTTATGGGCGATCATCGAGACGAACACATATCCCCCGAGGACCCAAACCGCGAGCAGTGTCCAAGCCCACGGCTCAAGCCGAACGCTCAGACGGCCACTCAATGCCAATAGGAGTCCCAGGATCGCGAGTACGACTACAGGATAGCCGAGTTGATGCGGCATCTGATACGCGTAAAACGACCATGAGGCGAATGTGTCCTTTGCCATATCGCCCGGCTGGCCGGCAACCGCGTCGACATTGATGGCACCGAACCGGATGAACATGTACGCCGCGGGTAGTAGAGCAACGAACGCAGCTCCGAGCGCGATCAATACGTGACGGTCTAAGAGAACTCGAAAGCCGCGAGCCATCCACACCGCGGCGACGGCGGGAAGAAGCAAGAATGCGAAGTTGTATTTCGTATAGATCGAAGCGACGAAGAACGCGGCCGCCAGATAGACGAACTTCGGTTGGGCATCTCGCAAATAGGCGCAGACAAACACAATCGCGACGAAGCTCAAGGCATAAGCCGGGACGTCCAGCATGACCTGGCGGCCCCAGTAGGCGATTTCCGGCGTTCCTATTGTCAGCAGCGCAACACCGACCGCAGCTACTTTCGGCAGCCATTGACGCGCGAACGCGTAGGCACCGGCTGCGAGAAGAAACACAAATATCGTCTCGGCGAGCTGAGCGACCATGTGGCTCACGCCAAAAAGCGCGAAAAGAATCGCCTCAACAAAATAGAAGAACGGCGGATAGAAAATGATCGTAAGCGATGGATAGCGGATATAGTAATCTATGGCCCAAGCCGTTGCGTGACCAAACGGATGATCATGGATCAAATCCATCACGAATGCGCCGTTCAGGGCATGGCGGGGCGCATCGCTCCACCAGAAATCTCCAGCGACCGGCGCGGTCAACATCATGCCGGCGCTTGCCAGCGCGAGTGCGAGCACTGCAATGATTTCGGCGACGCGCGGCGATAATGCCACCGCGTCGTCCTGAAGCGGCCGTTTTGCAATCAGGCTCATAACGTCGTTCGGGCCCTCATCTCCTGCGGCCTCGCAAATTGGTTGGCGCTGCGCGATCCCGTCATTTGATTATACTTCTGATCACACTCCTCTAACGGCACAAGGTGTCCAGATCGGCCTGCGCATAATTGCAATGTTTTACGTTAACATGCTGCCAAGACACGGGAACCAGCTCCGGTTCGCTTCATTTTTTTTGCATGACAGGGCGCAGAACGCGCGCACCTTCCGTGTTTCGGCTAATCGGACCGCCGCAAGACGAGCCCGCCAAAATGTCTATCGACCGTCAGCGGCAGGCCTTTGTGGTTGGTCAGATGGAATGCAGACAACGTCTGCCCCACAGTTGCGCGCTCGACCCATGTGCGATCGTTGCCGGGAGCATAATTTTCGGCCCAGCCATAAACCGTGCAGTCGATATCAGAGACATCACGGATCGGCGCTGTGGTGGCGTCGATGGGCTTCAAACGTCCCCTGAGCAAATAGTCAATTCCCTCTGGTCTGCCGAGCACGAGGATGCGGATTTGCTTTTCAGCGCATTGCGGGATGCGCGGCTCGACGACATCGAAACCGCGCCAATCCCAACGCGTCTTGAAATGTGACCATGCTGTCGGGGGTCCATTGATGACGCATATCAACAGAAAGGAGGTACCGATTGCAGCAGCGGCATCGTTTCGCCCGACGCGTTCCCCGCCGCTCATCAGATGGCCGCGGACCATAAATATCAGCATGGTCATGAACGCCGGCACGCCAACAAACACATAGCGGGCCGTGAAAATTACAGTATGCAATGAAACGACCAGAGGCGTGACGACGAAGATTACCATCGTCACGAGAAATACAATCGATAGCATCCTTGTTGCGGGATTCGCATACGACATAAGCAGAAAAAGCATTGCGATCAGGGCGGCCGGCGTCCACCCGAACGAATAATGCTTCACGCCCCATAGATCTCCCCAGATACTGGCGCGCGTAAACGGAAGCCAAAAGCCGTGCTGGGCCGTCTCCGAAAATATGGGATAGGCGATAATAATCCATGCGGCCAAACCGACGACGGCGCTTCCGGCCATAGCCAGTCCCAAGCTCGTCGTCTCCTTACCTCTCTCCGCGATTCCGGCGATCGCGAGACTAGTGCCCAGGGCACCGCAGAATAACGCGGCGTAAATGTGCAACCACGAGCAGAAGACGCCAAGAACGGCAGCGAGCACGATGTCTGTCCGAGATACTCCGCGCTCGAGGCACGCAGCCGCCAGGAAAGCCGCATTCAGCGTCGCCAACATTGCTGTTTCATATACGCGACCTTCCGGAATCAACGTCAGCCCGAGAGCCGACAAAATGAAAAGTGACGCTGCCAACAAGGCGATCGGCAATAACCGTTTGCGGGATGCGGTCCAGATGAGAAGCGCAAAAAAAGCCGCTCCTACGAATCCATTCAATATGAGGATGGCGGTCCTGCCATCTCCCGCTAGCATTTGGGCAAAGTAGAGCAACGAAAAATATGT
>CAYYDL010000606.1:0-2406 GCA_964470545.1 uncultured Hyphomicrobium sp.
CACGGCGTTTCCACTCTTCATGATCATGCGCCAGTGGGTGCAGCACGGAAACGCAGATCGCGGGCGCTATACGAACACGCGTGTGTTTCTGGTCAATCCGTTCATTCGCTATGCGGTTTTTCCGTTCGGCATGGACTATCACCTGCCACATCATATCTACGCATCAGTGCCGCACTACAAACTGAAGGCTTTGCATGAGCTGCTTCTGCAGGATCCAGAGTACCAGGAAAAGGGGATCGTCGTAGAGGGCTATTTCAACTCGCCGCATGGCAAGGTCGAAGATCGCAATCCGACTGTTATCGAAGTGCTCGGCGAAAAATATGCGCCGAAGGCGGATGGTGAGGTCTACGTCGATACCGATACACTCGAATATGCGAAGGTCAGCGACGCGGCTGCTATCCAGCGCGAGAACGAAGCTTCTTCGCGCGGGGAGTAGGCGCCATTTTGCGAATAGAGACTTGACTTAGATATCCAGGTCCTTGGCGAATGCGGCGTTCTCCTGGATGAAGCGGAAACGCGCTTCCGGTTTGGAGCCCATCAACGCATTCACGACTTCCGATAGGCCTTCTCGTGCGCCTTCGGCGATGGCGACGCGCAGAAGCGTGCGCCGTTTCTTGTCCATCGTCGTTTCCTTGAGGTCCTTGAAATCCATTTCGCCCAAGCCTTTGAAGCGGGTGACTTTGGGCTTCTTGTTCTTGAAATGCGTCTCGAGAAGCTGATCGCGGTGGGCTTCGTTGCGGGCATAGGCCACGTCGGCCTTATCTGAGATTTTGTAGAGCGGCGGCACGGCCAGGAAGAGGTGGCCGTTTTCGATGAGCTCCGGCATCTCCTGATAGAAGAACGTGATCAGCAATGACGCGATATGCGCGCCGTCGACGTCGGCGTCGGTCATGACGATGACGCGCTCGTAGCGCAGGTCTTCGTCGCGATATTTCGTTCCGGTGCCGGCGCCGAGCGCCTGGATCAAGTCGGCCAGAAGCTGGTTCTGCGACAGCTTTGCCGACGACGCATTGGCGACGTTCAGGATCTTGCCGCGCAAGGGGAGCACGGCCTGGGTCTCGCGATCGCGGGCGCTCTTGGCGCTGCCGCCCGCGGAGTCGCCTTCGACGATGAAGATTTCGGTCCCGGCGGCCTGTTGGATCGAGCAGTCGGCGAGCTTGCCCGGAAGGCGCAATTTGCGCGTCGCCGATTGGCGGCCGACTTCTTTTTCGCGGCGGCGCTTCAGGCGTTCTTCGGACTGGTCGATTGTCCATTCGAGAAGCTTTGTCGCCTGCTGGGGTGAATCCGCTAGCCAATGATCGAAGGCATCACGCACGGCCGTTTCGACGATTTTCGTCGCTTCGACGGTCGCGAGCTTGTCTTTCGTCTGGCCCTGGAATTCGGGTTCGCGGATGAAGACCGACAGCATCGAGGCTGCGGTTCCCATTACGTCCTCGGACGTGATCTGCTGGGCTTTCTTGGCGCCGACGAGTTCGCCGTAAGCGCGCAGCCCCTTGTAAAGCGCCTGGCGCAAGCCGTTTTCGTGCGTGCCGCCTTCGGGCGTCGGGATGGTGTTGCAATAGGAGGACGAGAAGCCGTCCTCGTCGGCGATCCATGCGACCGCCCATTCGACGGAGCCGTGCCCGGCGTCCTTTTCGACGCGGCCTGAAAAGATATCTTTGGTGACGCGCGTTTGACCTTCGATCGAGGATGTCAGGTAATCGCTAAGGCCGTCGGGGAAATGAAACACGGCTTCGGCGGGCGTATCGTCCTTGATGAGTTCGGGTGCGCACTTCCAGCGGATCTCGACGCCACCGAAAAGGTAAGCCTTCGAGCGCGCCATTTTCATCAGACGTGCCGGCTTGAATGCGGCGCCTTTGCCGAAGATCTTTTCGTCCGGCTTGAAGCGCGTTTTCGTGCCCCGGCGATTCATGATGGAACCGAGCTTTTCGAGCTTGGTCTGCGGCTCGCCGCGAGAGAACACCATGCGATAAAGCTGCTGGTCGCGCGCGACTTGGACTTCGAGCGTTTCGGAGAGAGCGTTGACGACCGAGACGCCGACGCCGTGAAGACCGCCGGAGGTATTATAGGCCTTGGAATCGAACTTGCCGCCGGCGTGCAGGACCGTCATGACAACTTCCAGCGCGCTTTTGTTCTTGTATTTCGGGTGCGGTCCTACGGGAATGCCGCGGCCGTTGTCCGTGACGGTCAGAAAGCCGTCCGCCGACAGCTCGACCTCGATCCACGTCGCGTGGCCAGCCACGGCTTCGTCCATCGAGTTGTCGATCACCTCGGCAAAGAGGTGATGCATCGCCTTTTCGTCGGTGCCCCCGATGTACATGCCAGGGCGACGGCGCACCGGCTCCAAGCCTTCGAGCACTTCGATATCGTGCTCGCTGTAAGCGGCGTCGACAGATTTGCGGGCAC
>CAYYDL010000607.1:0-5800 GCA_964470545.1 uncultured Hyphomicrobium sp.
GAAAAGAGTGCCTGTGGCGGAGCGCGTATAAGCGCTTTCAAAGTTCCGGAACGCTTAAGCGCTTCCCGCGCTCCGCTTCCGTTTTATTGGCGTCAAACGACTCCGCTTCGCGGAGCCGGCCGTTGGCGCATGGATGTTGCACGCCGGCCGGATGCGCACGCCTGGAGAGTCGTCAATCGCACTTCATTTCGACACGAACGGCCCAACATCAAACGCGCATGGCGGCCGGCTCCGCGAAAAGGAGTCGGAAGCCGCGAAATAAATGTCGGAATGCTCCGGGCGAGATCGTCTTTAAGAAGCGGAACACCTGCGCAAAGAATAATCCAGCGTTCAGAGAGGAAAACTCATGCTCCCCACTTCGCCGAAGAGCAAAATCTGCGTCTGGTACGACAAGGACGCCGAAGCCGCGGCCCGCTTCTACGCCGCGACGTTCCCGGACAGTTCCATCGGCGCCGTCATTCGCGCGCCGGGCGACTATCCCGCGGGCAAGGCGGGCGACGTGATCGTCGTCGAATTCACCGTCCTGGGCATCCCCTGCATGGGCCTCAACGGCGGACCCACATTCAAGCAGACCGAAGCGTTTTCGTTCTCGATTTCGACCGAAGATCAGGAGGAAACCGATCGCTATTGGAATGCCATCGTCGGCAACGGCGGCCGGGAGAGCGAGTGCGGCTGGTGCAAGGACAAATGGGGCGTCAACTGGCAGATCACCCCGCGCGTGTTGACCGACGCGCTGGCGGCAGGCTGCGGCGAGGCCAAGCGCGCATTCACGGCCATGATGACGATGCGCAAGATCGACGTCGCGGCCATCGAGGCGGCGCGTCGTGGCTGAGAAGGCACCATGCCAAGCTGGGCGAGGCGCGCCGCTTTTGCTTTGTCGTCGAATTCGATTATCCTCCCGGGCCAATATGCTGTTCCAGTCCATCACGCTCGGCTTTCCGCTATGTGCCCGGGCGGTAAGCTACAATCGATGTCGTATTCGCTCGTCATCTTCGATCTCGACTTCACGCTTGCCGACAGCTTTCCTTGGTTCCTCGGCAGCCTGGACAACGTGGCCGAAGCCTTCAAGCTGCGCCGCATCGCCGAAGACGAGATCGAGCCGCTCCGCCGCGCCGATGTGCCCGAAATCCTCAAAAGCCTCGGCGTGCCGCGCTGGAAGCTGCCGATGATCGCACGCTACATGCGCAGGCTGAAATCGACCGAGCTCGAAACGATCTCGCTCTTTCCGGGCGTCAGCGACATGCTCCGCATGCTGCGGGAAGGCGGCGTGATGCTGACCCTCGTTTCATCCGACAACGAAGAAAATGCGAAGATCGTGCTGGGCGACGAGAACGCCGCGCTGTTTTCAGATTACGATTGCAGCGCCGCCCTCTTCGGCAAGGCGCGGAAATTCCGCCGTGTGATGAAACGCGCCGGCGTCGCGCCGGAGCAGGTCCTCGCCGTCGGCGACGAATCCCGCGATCTCGATGCGGCGCGTGCGACCGGGATCGACTTCGCCGCCGTCACCTGGGGTTACACCGCGCCCGAGAAACTCCTCGCGCTCAAGCCGGATCTCGTGTTCGAGGAGATGGACGACATCACCGCACGGCTGCTTCCGAGACGTTGAGCCGGCTTGGCCAGTACTCAGCTACCGGTCCGCCGACGACGGCCTGCGGCAGTCTTCGAGAACGGCCGCGTTCGGACAGAACTCCGGCGCCGCAGGCGCGGCCTCGGGCGATGCCAGCCACGCCGAACAGTTCTGCTTATTCCTGCAGCGGAAGCACTTCGCCCGCGCGTCGGCGTAGGCCGCGCCCATACCACGGCAAAAGAGCGTTCCCCTATCGACGCCGAGACGCTCGATCATGTCTGCCAAGCGTGCCGCCCGCCGCTGCATCGCATCCTCTCCAGTTATTTCCGATGAGGTAACCACGCAGCAGCGGCGGCGCGATTTGATCGAAATCAATCGCGCCGCTGCCGGAACGTCAGGTTCGCCTTACTTTTTCGGCGCCGACCCGGATTCACCGCTGCTTGAACCCGTACTGCTACTCGCGGGCGCAGCGCCGTTACCCGACGCCGATTGCGTGCCTGATTGCCCCATCGAGTTGAACCGGGCCTTCTGCTCATCCGACAGCGAGCTGTAGAAATCGTCGACCGCCGGCTTCAGCGTATTCGCAGCCTCGATCAGCGCATCGACGCGTTTCTCGGTTGCATCGAGACGTCCGCCGACCGTCGATGGCACCGACGAGATGCAGCCCGACTTTGCAATATCAGACGCTTTCGTCGACGCGGTCTTTAGCGCATCGAGCTTGCCCTGTTGCGGATCATCGAGATTGACGACCTTTTCGATCTGCTGCGCCGGCAGATCCGTGAATGCCGGACCGCGATCGTTGCACAACTGCGCGACATCGAGGTTCGACGGCGATTTGTTCTTCCGCCCTTTGGGCTGCGCGGCCAGAAGCGCCTTGTCGAAGCGCCGCTGCTGATCGTCACTCAAGAGGCTGTAGAGCTTGTCCAGCGGCCCGCGTACGTCGCCGATCGCGGACTTCATCGCTGTCAGCCGCGCGATGACCGCATCGAGCTTCGCGGGCGGCGTCAGCGGCGCTGCCGCCGGGCACGCCTGCTTCATCGTATCGGCGCCCCGCGCTATCGCCGCGTTGAGATCTTTCAGGGCCGCCCGCTGCTCATCCGTCGACGGGGCGATCACTTTCTCAAGACGCGCCACCGGGAACTGCGCGACGCCCGGTGCCAAGCTTCCGCACGCATCCTGCTGCTGGGAAACCGGGATGGCGGAGGCCGTCGCCGTGCCAGATGTCGCCCGCGCGGTGCGGACGCCGTAGATATCGCCGTAATCGTAGACGCCGTTGCCGGGCCCGTAATAATAACCGGGCTCACCAAGGGGCCAAAAGAGGCTCGAGAGAATCCAGTCCGGACCATAATCCCAGAAGGGATCATAATAGTCGTATGGCCACAGCGCGAACGCGAATACGTCGCCGTAGGCATACGGCCAGAACACCGGACCGTACCATCCATAGCCGTGATACCAGCGGTTCCAATGCCGTCCATAGCCGTAGCCGTACCGGCCGTGACGCCAGAATCCATTATGCGCGAAGCGATGGCCGTAGCCGCGTCCGCCGAAGCGATGCATTGCTCGGCCACTCGCTGCCAGTGCGCGGCCGTGCGTGCGGAAATGCCGGTTATGCGCGAAGTTCCGACCGCCGAACCTGCCCCGATGCGCGAAATTACGGCCATGGCCGCGACGCCCAGCGAAGTGACGGCCATGCCGCCCCGCGAAATGACGACCGAAGTGGCGGCCGCCGAAATGCCGCCCGCCAAAATGACGGCCTCCGAAGTGCCGTCCGCCGAAATGACGGCCACCAAAATGACGCCCGCCAAAATGCCCGAAGTGACCACCGCCAAAATGGCGACCACCAAAATGGCCGCCACCGAAATGACCGCCGCCAAAGTGTCCTCCGCCGAAATGGCCGCCACCGAAGTGCCCGCCGCGCGCTTCCGCCGGCATCGGATTGATGAGGAAATTCAATGCTAGCATCGATGCGGCGGCAATCACCGCCATACTCATTGCACGAAACATGACAGGGCTCCGGATCTTGACGGCAATGCCGAGGTGCGGAATGCACGCGGTTCAGATTTGAACGCTGAACACATTTTTCCTTCAAACGTTCCGCAATCGAGCATCTTTGTTGGCAATTCCGTAATCATACGGAGAGCGTGCGCCGTCATTGAGCGGAGTCAAGATACGCGCGTTTTGTGACAGACGCCGCGACATGGCGCATATGCGGCGGGAAGCCAGGAAAAAATCTCGACACACGGCGGAATATCTTGTCTCAATGCGTCCGGCGGGCCGAAAGGCATGTCGGAAAGTGCAAACAAAAAACGACGCGCGTGTCGCCGCGCACAGATCGAAGACTTTCATCTGGGTTCGAACCTGCCGGAATAAAGTGCCGAAGCGCCATCGAGGTCGCCGGTCTCGCGATAGTTCATCGGCGCGGCCACAGGATCGAGCACCTCGCCGCCGATCACCTTGCCGACGACCAGCGCATGGTCGCCCGCCGGATATTCGGCGACCGCCTCGCATTCGAACCATGCGAGCGCATCGCGCAGAAGCGGCGCGCCGGTGAAGCCACTCATCCACGATGTTGACGCCAGCTTATCATCGCGCGCGGGCTTGCCGTAATGGGCCGCGAGGTCGAGCTGCCCCGTCTTCAGGACGTTGACGCTGAAAGCCTGCCCACGCCGCAGCGTGCCATAACACGAGTGCAGACGGTTGATGCTGAGCGCGAGCAGCAGCGGATCGTAGGACGCCTGCATCACACACGCTGCGGTGAATGCGTTCCGCGTCTTTCCATCGACGACACCAATCACATAGACGCCGTGTGTAAGGCGTTGGAAGAGATCTCGGATGGAGTTCAATGGCGGCTCCGTTTGTAAATATAAAATGACCAATCATCAGATACCTATCCAGGGGCCACGAGGTTAAGGCCGAGTGATCCATTCCACAAAGCTTTTGAGCTGTTCGTGACACGCGAAGAACGTTGCACCAAGCACGCGCCAACCGTCCGGCGTGCACCATCCATGCGCCAACGGCCGGCTCCGCGAAGCGGAGTCGGTTGCGCCAAAAAAAAGGAAGCGGAGCGCGGGAAGCGCTTAAGCGTTCCGGAACTTTGAAAGCGCTTATACGCGCTCCGCCACAGGCACTCTTTTCCATCTGGGCGATATGGGCGGTCCCTTAAGCCGCCAGCAGGGGTGCTGCATACTCCGAGCATCGCGCCAGATCCTGCGTTCGCACCTCGGGCCGTTACCCCCTTGCGCGCGAACGATCACCTGTGCCCCACCCCCAATCTATCCAACGGGTCTAGACTGTCCGCCGTTTCGTCGAGGCGAGGTGTGGGGATTATGCGGTGTGCTGAGAGAGCGGGGATAAGTTTTTTTGAATGCGCGGGCAGCCTCCCGGCGTAGGCCGGGATCGACGGAGGAGAGTCGCGCGTGCGCCATCAATGAAGACGTCTTCGTCATCCTCGAACGGTTGAGCCTGCGAGGCCGTTCGGGGATCCAGCGTCAGGAGCGCCGAAGACTCGATAGATAGCACGCGAAGACTCTTGCGCTGGATCCCCGGCCTTCGACGCGGCTTCGCCTCGCTCGGCCGAGGATGACTGGACGGGGGTCGCCGCCCGCGCCAACTAACGCTGCTCCGCGGCCGGCGGCCGGCTCCTAATTTGATTGCGCCGGGCGACACGCCTGCGGCGCGCCGGCCGCCCGGCGCGTCGAGAAGAAAGAAGCTCCAAGCGTGCGCATCGCGGCCGGCTCCGCGGAGCGGAGTCGCGATGCGCAATCAGATTAGAAGCAAAGCCAGGGGCCAAGGCAGGCCGCGGGCGTCCCGCCCTTGCAGGCCACCTGCGAGGAGTAACACTCAATCATCCCCGATTCTTTGCAGGTGGTTTTCACCGGGCCCTTCGGAATAAGCCCTTTTCCGGCAATCGTGTTCTTCAGTGCGTTGTGGGAGAACAGCACCGCCAGATCGTGGGTGAAGTTATCGCCAATGGCGGCGATCCTCTCACATTGGGCCGCCTGAGCCGTCGCCGAAAGTGCGCACACCATGACAGCGGCCACGAAGCCTGACTTGAAAACCTGCATTGCACCGACCCCCCGGTAAGAACAAATCTCGTCGGACGCTAGTCCAGTGCTTGGCGGTTGCCAAGTAAAGGACCGTTGCCGGCACAGATATTTTCCGCAATGCGATTTATGAGTCTCCACGCGCACGGCAAAGCCATCTATGCGTGTCCGGAAGTTTTAATCCAAATAC
>CAYYDL010000608.1:0-2109 GCA_964470545.1 uncultured Hyphomicrobium sp.
TTCGTCAACCGGCTCGCCGATGACGTTCATGATGCGCCCAAGCGTCTCGTCGCCGACGGGAACCGAAATCGGCGCGCCCATGTCGACGACGTCCTGGCCGCGAACCAGACCTTCGGTCGAGTCCATGGCGATCGTGCGGACGGTATTCTCGCCGAGGTGCTGCGCAACCTCGAGCACCAGGCGGTTGCCATGGTTCGTCGTCTCGAGCGCGTTCAGAATTTCCGGCAGCTTATCGGGGAAATGCACGTCAACGACGGCACCCGTCACCTGGTGAATCTTCCCTACATTTTGCGTCATTTTTTTCTCCAGCGGAATTGATCAGGCGACGGACAGCGTCACCGGGATGTTGTTGCGCGTCGCTTTGGAATAAGGGCAGATCTGGTGAGCGTCCTCAATCAGCGCCTTGAGCTTGTCCTTGTCGGCGCCGGGGATCGCGAGCGTCAGATGCGCCTTGAGGCCGAAGCTCGTCTCATCCTTGTCGAGTTCGACTTCGCACGTCACCTTGGCAGCCTGGCCGTCGAGGCCGTGCTTCTTCGCAAGAAGCAGGACGGCTTGTCCGAAGCACGCCGACCAGCCCAGAGCGAACAACTGCTCGGGATTGTGCCCCTCGCCGGATCCGCCGAGATCCTTCGGCAGCGCCATTGCGAGAGCGAGCTTGCCCTCTTCCAGGACAGCGCGACCGTCACGGCCGCCCTTCGTTGTCGCACGCGTTACATAAGCCATGGGACTACCTCCGGATCAGAGCGCTTCCGCGCCCGAAATGATCTCGATTAGCTCCTTCGTGATGTTCGCCTGACGCTGCCGGTTATACTTGATCGTCAGCTTGTTGATCATGTCCCCGGCGTTGCGCGTCGCGTTGTCCATGGCCGACATCTGCGCACCATAGAACGATGCCGAGTTCTCGAGCAGTCCGCGAAATATCTGCGTCGAGATGTTTCGCGATAGCAGGAAGCCCAGCACTTCTTCTTCGCCCGGCTCGTATTCGTGAACCGCGCTCGCAGCCTTTACCCCATCCGCCGACGCTTCATCGACCGTCGCCGGGATGAGTTGCAGCGCCGTCGGCTTCTGCGAAATGACGGACCGGAACTCGGAGAAATAAAGCGTTGCGACATCGAATTCGCCAGCCTCGAACATCTCGAGCAGGCGCTTGGCGACGCCTTCGGCATGCGCGAACGTCAGTTGCCGGACGCCCTGGAAGTCTTTCCGCTCGACAATGTTCTTGCCGAGGTCGCGACGAAGATTGTCCGCGCCTTTGCGCCCGACGGCCATGATCTTCACCGTCTTGCCCGCCGCGATCAGCCGCTGCGCATCGCCGCGCGCGAGCTTCGCGATATTGGAATTGAAGCCGCCGCAAAGACCGCGTTCGGCCGTCATGACGATCAGCAGGTGAACCTGATCCTTGCCGGTGCCGACCAGAAGCGGCGAGGCGCCGGCCTTGTCGGCAATCTTGGATGCGAGACTGCCGAGGACAGCCGCCATCCGCTCGGCATAGGGCCGCGCGGCAGTCGCAGCTTCCTGCGCACGACGCAGCTTCGCCGCCGCCACCATTTGCATGGCTTTCGTGATTTTCCGCGTCGCCTTCACCGAGGCGATGCGGTTGCGCATGTCTTTTAAGCTCGCCATCGGGCGTTCTCCTCAAGGAACCCGATTAAGCTGCAAAACCCTTGGCGAACTTGTCGAGGAACTCGACCAGCTTCTTCTCGGAATCCGCCGACAGGGCTTTTTCTTTCGCGATCGTCTCAAGAAGCGTCTTTTCCGAGCGAAGCCCAGCGAGAACACCCTGCTCGAACTTGCCGACGGCCGAAACCGGAATGGCGTCGAGATAACCGCGCGTGCCGGCGAAGATGACGGCGACCTGCTCTTCCATCTTGAGCGGCGAGAACTGCGGCTGCTTCAGAAGCTCTGTCAGACGAGCGCCGCGCGCCAGCAGCTTCTGCGTCGCCGCATCGAGGTCCGAACCGAACTGCGCAAAGGCAGCCATTTCACGATACTGCGCCAGCTCGCCTTTGATCTTGCCCGCAACCTGCTTCATGGCTTTCGTCTGCGCGCTCGATCCGACGCGCGACACCGAAAGGCCGACGTTCACGGCTGGACGGATACCCTGATAGA
>CAYYDL010000609.1:0-4025 GCA_964470545.1 uncultured Hyphomicrobium sp.
ATCAACGGAATGAGTTCGCGCGCGATAAACGGGGCCGTCACAAAAATCGTCGCCAGGACAATGCCTGGAACGGCAAATATGATCTTGATGTCGTGATCACGAAGCCAAGGCCCGAACCAACCCTGCAGACCGAAGACGAGCACATAAATCAATCCCGAGACCACTGGTGAAACCGAGAACGGCAGATCGATCAGGGTGATTAGGAGATTTTTGCCGCGGAACTGAAACTTGGCGATAGCCCAGGCTGCAGAGACGCCGAAGACGAGATTAAGCGGCACTGCAAATCCAGCAGCTGTTAACGTCAGCGCAAAAGCCGATAAGGCGTCAGGTTCGACGAGCGCAGCGAAATACGCATCGATCCCTTTGCGAAAGGCCTCGGCGAAGACGGCGATGAGCGGTAGCAGTAGGAATACTGCGAAGTATGCAAGCCCGGCGCCGACCAAGGCGAACTTCACCCAGGAGGCATCGCGGGTCGCGGGGTTGGTTTCAAACTTTCGCGAGCCAACAAAACGCGTGTCGAACGTCCCGGCAGTTCCGGCCATTAGGTCGTTCTCCCTGTCCGCCGGCCCGTCCACGCCTGCAAGCTGTTGATGATCAGAAGTAGTGTGAACGAAACGACCAGCATGACCGCCGCGACGGCCGTCGCCCCGCGATAATCGAACTGCTCGAGTTTTGTAATGATGATCAGCGGCGTGATTTCCGAGACCATCGGAATGTTGCCAGCGATGAAGATCACCGATCCGTATTCGCCCACCGCCCTGGCGAACGCCAATGCGAACCCAGTCAAAAGCGCCGGCAAAAGTGCGGGGAACACGACGCGCTGGAACGCCTGCCAACGCGTCGCGCCAAGGCTCGCTGCAGCTTCCTCGAATTCCATTTCGAGATCTTCGAGAACCGGTTGAACCGTTCTGACGACAAAAGGCACGCCGATGAATATCAGTGCTACCAGAACGCCAAGCGGCGTGAAGGCAACTTTTATGCCGATCGGTTCGAGGAGGCCACCGATCCAGCCGTTCTTCGCATATATGGCGGTGAGCGCAATGCCGGCCACCGCCGTCGGCAACGCGAACGGGAGATCGATAAGGGCATCGACGATTCTTCGTCCCGGAAACGAATAGCGCGTCAGACTCCACGCCAGCAGCAGTCCGAAAATGGCGTTTATGCAGGCGGCCAAAAGTGAGGCGCCAAACGTCAACTTGTACGACGCCACAACACGCGGAGAAGCGACAGCTTGCCAGAATTCCGGCCACGTCATCGTGGCGGTTTTAAAGAAAACTGCCGAAAGCGGAATGAGGACGATCAGCGACAAGTAGATGAGCGCAAAGCCCAACGAGAGCCCAAAACCCGGCAGCACGCGTCTGCGTAAGCCATATGCCATTGCCTATTCGACCTTGCCCAGTGCGAGAAGAATATTGAAGCCGATGACCGCCAAGGTTGCTACACACGCGAATATCGTGCCGGTATCCCCAACGCCAGGAAGCCTTGCCGCGTTTCCGCTAAAGTCATCAATTGGGACACTATGCGAGAAACAATGCTTCACTAAGGAAGAAGAGTTGCTAAGCATTTTCGATTATTGAATGAGGAAGTCGAAGCTGCTGCGGACTAGCGGCCACGATAATTCGCTTCGAAGCATGAAATCACCAGGAACGCTTTTGTCTCGTCCTCGCTCGGATTGAGAAAGCTGTGAGGTGAATCCGCGTTGAACAGGATTGCATCTCCCGTCGCAACGCGCGCCGGAGAATCTTCTCCCACCGCTACTTCCAGCTCACCCGAAATGACGACGAGATTCTTTTTCGTCCCCGGCGCCGAAGCCGCGAAGACTTCCATGTGACCGGGTGCGATGGTGAGTTCATAGATTGCGATATTCTGCGGTTCGCCCCGGGGGAACAGGGCACGGCTGAAAAATTTGCCTTCCTCCGAAGAGACGACGATGGCCCGATCCCGCCGAACGATGACGGTGCATTCCGCTTCGGGGTGCGAGATGAGGCCCGCAACAGAAACCTTGAGAGCCGCGGCCACACGCCCGAGGAGATTGATTGTCGGCGCGCTTTTGCCTGTTTCGATTTGGCCGAGCATGGCGCGGCTGACGCCGGAGATCGCAGCCAATTGCTCAAGCGACAGCCCCCGTACGCGCCGCAGTTGCCGTAGATTTTCCCCAACGATCATCGATAGCTTTGCCGGCCCGCCCGTTGCACGTCTGACCTGCAGATTGTCTTCTTTTCCTGCCATTGCGATCGCCATGACACCGCTCACAGTTCAGCGAACATCTGCAAATGCGGATAGAGGAGCCAGGATATCGACGGAACGAAGAAGAAATGCTGAGCTTATGAGCCAGCTGCAATTTTGTGACGAGCGGCTCGGTTTCCGTGCAAAAAAGCGAGAAGAAGAACCTTAAGGGTTCATCTTCTCGCTAGGGTCCGACGGGAACGGGTCAGAGGGAAATCCTTGCCGCGACGGCGGTTTGCATCAGAAGTTGATCTTCAGCCCCGCGATTAGCTGCTGCATCGAATGAAGATCGGTCGCTGACGTATCGGTGCCGAGGGTCACATCGCCATCGACGTGTTGATAGACGACATAGGCCGTCGCTTCCGCAGCCTCGAAGTTTTGCGCAGCACCAACTGCCCAGAAATTGACATTGGCGCGCTGTGTCACGAGGGCACCGCCACTCACGTTGGAACCAGCCTCGTCTCGGCGATATTCGCCAAAAAAGTTCGTCTTGCCGAGCGGGATCCACTTCTGCTCAATTCCGCCCTGGACGAACCAAGTGCGCGAGTCTTTATCGATCAGAAGCGCATCGACCGCAGGATTGTGCGAACCATCGTTCTGATCGCCATAGCCGGCGAAGGCATAGATGCCGGTCGGAATGTGCTGGATGATGCCCGACACGCCCCACCATTCGCAATCGAGTGCCTGATCGCCACTGTGGCAAGGCGTCGAGGTGCCGTCAGTCGAATTGCCGTAACCGGCTCGTGCGGTCACACGAAAATCCTGCCACTGCCCGGTGTAGACGAGCGCCATATCCCATACATCATCCTCGCCCCACGAGGCCGCGACGCTGAATCCCGCAAACGTCGGCGAATCGTAGCGAACGATATTGCGTCGTCCGCTGTCACCGGGAGTCGAGTTGTTAAAGCCTCGGAGAATGTCGCTCCACTTTAGCCCGAGCCTATCGCCGGAAGCCGTCACAACGAAAAACGGGCGCACGTAATCCGGCGCGCCTTCGCCATCATAGAAATTGCGGGTCATTGTCGTATCGGCGTCGTCGAGCAGATGATAGGTCGCCGTGCTGTCCTGACCAACCGTCACCTTGCCGTAGGTGTCGCTCTTCAAGAACCAACTGCTTTTACGAACGGACACCAAGTTGCTGTTCGTGCCGTCCGGTGTGGACTGGTTCCATGTCGTGGAATTGGCGCCATAGACGCCGAGTTCCAAAACGTAGCCAGCCGAAACATCTGGAGCCACCCGCGCTTCGCCGACGAAACGGAAGCGCGACTGCTCGACGGGGTTGGTGCCGACGTAAGTGTTGGTTTCAAGACCGTCATCGAACCAGAGGATGTTCTCGTTCACCCAGCCAGAAACCGTCAGGCTGACCTTTCGGTTGCCCTTGCGAGCGGTCGTCACCTCAAGCTCAGCAACTCGCTCTTCGAGATCTGCGCAGCAATCTCCCCCGAGATCTGCAGCCGCAGCAGGTATTGCCCATCCCCCAATCAAAAGTGCAGCGGCACCATAGCGCCACGCATCCCTCTTTTCCCACACGCTTTCCATTTACTTGGTCCCCCGTCTGCTAAATTAGAGAAGGCCTTGATTCACAAGCTATTTTTAGCTCACGTCTTTTTGTGTCAATTGATCGCTCCGCCAGCCGATTTTTCTGTCATTGCGGAGTGCTCGTGGAGCAACCTGCTATGTTGGAATCCGGTCCGAGGACCGTCCAACCAGCGGCCCGCAACAGGGCTGCCGCGCCGCTTAAATCGCGATGTTCGGGCGTTGCTTCGCGGGCGAACATACGGTGCCGCCGCGTCAACCAA
>CAYYDL010000610.1:0-1912 GCA_964470545.1 uncultured Hyphomicrobium sp.
GCCTGCTGTTCGATGCGCGCGAGCGTAGCTTCCACGTCGCGAAGCTGACGCTCCACCGTCAACGCAAACGACGTGACCGAGCTCTCCATCCGTTTGAGCACGTTCACGCGCAGCAGGTGAATCAGGCTCTCCTCGCGATCCACTTGCCGGAAGAACCCCTCGCCGCCGCGGATCTCGGTGCTGTATTTCGCGTCGTAGGCCGCCTGCTTGTGGGGCAGCACATAGCGAAGCGGCGCATATGCCGAGAGGTTCAGCCGACGAATTTCGAGATTGATATCTCGGATCGATCGAAACTCGCCGGCGCGATCAACGTCGGCCTTGATGTTGATGGGCTTGAGCCTGTCGGGAAACCGGCCGGTCTCGCTCGTTCCGTAGTACTTCTCGATGTGCTTCCTCGACCGCGCAATGGTCAGCAGATCGAGCAGACTGAAATAGTCAAAGCCGAGCATTTCGATGAGTCGCGAAGGCGTGCGTTCGCCTTCATCGAGATCGAGCCAGCGATTGAACTGCTTCTGGGCTAGGCGCGTGGTGCTGTCGATGCTGGTGATTCCGTGTTCCAGAAGCGCGGTATCATCCCCCTCTGTGGCGAATGCGATCTGGTTGCGGAGGTCGGCCATGCGGTTGTTCACCGGCGTTGCCGACAGCATCAACACGCGCGTCTTGACGCCTTCCTTGATGATCTTGCGCATCAGCCGGTCGTAGCGCGTCTCTCCGCCCTGGCGCGGCGTTCGCTTGTTGCGGAAATTGTGCGACTCGTCGATGACGACGAGGTCGTAGTTGCCCCAGTTGACGTGAGAAAGATCAATATCGCCGGAAGTGCCACCGTCCCGCGACAGATCGGTGTGGTTCAGGACGTCGTAGTTCAATCGATCGGATGCCAGGACATTGCGGCGGTCATTGGCCTTATAGAGCGTCCAATTGTCTCGCAGGCGCTTGGGGCAAAGGACGAGGACCCGATCGTTCCGCAGCTCATGGTATTTAATGATCGCCAAGGCCTCGAACGTCTTTCCGAGGCCGACGCTATCGGCGATGATACAGCCACCGAAGCGGTTGAGCTTATCGATCGCCCCCACCACGCCGTCGCGCTGGAACCGGAAAAGCTTCTTCCACACGATGGTGTTTCGGATACCAGTCGCCGACTTGACGATCCGGTCTTCATCCATCTCCTCGCCACGGTCGCGGAACAGTTGAAGCAGAATGGCGGCGTAGATGCGCAGCGGGTCTTGATGCGCGGCTAGCCCCTCAAGCTGCTCAATGAGGGCAGCCGTGTTTCGCGGATCGGTCTGAAGCCCGGTCCATTGCGTGTCGAACCATTGGCTCAGCAGTGCGCTTTCTTCTGCTGTTTCGGAAGCCTGAATGAGACTCAACGGATTGCCTGGCGTGATCCCGAGGCCCTCCGTCGTGAAGGCGAAGGAACCGAGGACCGCATGCTGCGGTCGCCCGTCCTGATCCCGAACCACGATCGCGCCTTGGGGAACCCCGTCGCGAGCGCGTCGCAGTTCGACTTTGTTCTGAAGCCAATTCGCGCACTGCTTGGCTAGCCATCGCGATTGAAGCCGGTTGCGGGCGCCTCGATCGGCAGCGGTACCCATCAGCCCGAGGTCGCCTCCTTCCGCCGGCAGCAGAAGCCGCGTTCGAGCGAGCTTCGACACATCGCCGCGCAACTCGGCGAACGCAAAAAGCGAAAGCGTTGAGGTAACCAGATCCAACTGGTTGCCCGGCTTCACCTGGGGGCGAATGAGGTCGACCACGCGCTCGGCGCCGGTATTCCGCACCAGCTTCATTCGCCTGCCTCGCGCGGGACCTTGGTGGCGGTGCGGGAGCCACGCGAGGCGGGAGCCTTTGCGTCCGCCAACGACTTCAACCGGTCGTATTCTTCGATCGCCATGACGACGACCACTGGCCGGCCATG
>CAYYDL010000611.1:0-9389 GCA_964470545.1 uncultured Hyphomicrobium sp.
TGGAATTCGTTCGGATGAAAGATTGTGCATGCGTTGCAAGATAGCGACTGAACTATATCATAAAAATGTAATGGACGCGCTGAGCGGTTGACTTGTCTCAGGATTCCCTAAGAAATTCAGTTAAAACAAAGCGCTATCAGAAGCGCAAATGCAACGATGCACGGGGTCTGACGTCTCATGAGCCGGGTATGGGGATCGAGGGGCGCGTGGCGGCACGGAGCTGCTGCGCTTTTGATCGGCGGATGGGCAATGCCTGCGAGCGCCGCGGATCTTGGGGGAGATTGCTGCGCAGACCTTGAGGAGCGCGTCGCCGAGCTTGAGGCAACGACGGTTCGCAAGGGAAACCGCAAGGTCAGCCTGACCGTTTCGGGCTGGGTGAATGAGAATGTGATCTGGTGGGACGACAGCCACGAGAGCAACGCTTACGTCGGTACGAACCCCGTCGAGCAGTCGCGTTTCCGCTTTGTTGGTGAAGCGAGGATCGCATCCGGCTGGTCAGCGGGCTATGTGCTCGAGATCGGTGCGTGGGGTGGTAACAGCTCGAAATTCGATCAGAACAGGCCTGACGGCTCGGCTGGAGCCAACTCACTTCTCGTCCGCAAGAGCAGCTGGTTCTTTGAGAACGACGCGTACGGCAAACTGACCGTCGGTCAGGACAGCACGGCAACGTATCATTTGCTTGACGACGCCGACACGACAATGACGCGCAACTTCTATGATGCCGAGGGCGCGCCCGATTACATGCAGAACTTCTTCCTGCGAAGGAGGGACGGCACTTTCAGTCCGAATGGTGCGAGCAATCTGCGTTGGTCGGATGCGTTACGCGGCTTCAACAATTCGACACCCGGGGACAGCGGCCGCCGCAACGTCGTGCGCTACGACAGTCCCACGATCAAAGGCTTTACGTTTTCGACGGCCTGGGGCGAAGACGATGTTTGGGACATGCTGCTCACCTATACGGGGGCCTATGGCGACTTCAGGTACACCGCACGCGCCGGTTATGGCCACTCTACAGATGGCGCCTCGACACCGTGCCAGGGCTCGGCCGCCGCGCCGTTCAATGCTCTTGATTGTGAATGGTGGGGCGTGGCGGGGCTGATCCAGCATGTTCCAACGGGAATCTATGTTTACGGAGGCTATGGCGATCAGATCGACAATTCTCGCGCGGATCTCGTTGCGCCCGGAGCCAAAAACCTCGTGGATGACGATGATCACACATGGCTCGTCCAGGCCGGTATCGAAAACAAGTGGCTGCCGCTCGGCAAGACGAACTTTTTTGGCGAGTATCGTCGTGACGAAGCGGGTTCGAACGTGAATGCTGCCGGCGGCATCGTCACGCAAGGGGCCAATATCAACTTCTGGGCCCTCGGCGCCGCACAAAACTTCGAATCCGCTGAAATGACGATGTATCTCGTTTATCAGCACGTCGATGGCGATGTCATCGTCGGTGGCGCGCAAAACACGCCGGCGACGGACCTCTCATCGTTCCAGCAGGTCATCGCAGGCGCGAAGATCAACTTCTGAGGCGTGCGGCCGTTGAATATCTGACCCTCCCGTCAGATTCTCGCGAGAAGGAGGGCCGTTGTGGTCACCTTCTCGCACTTTTCCCGAAGAGCGCAGTTCTTACGGTGCTGTCCGCTTTAATCCGCGGAACCATGACAGGCTCTCAAACGTGGATGTGCGGGGCCGGTATTCGCAACCGACCCATCCCTGATAGCCGATACGGTCGAGATGATCGAAAATGAAGGGGTAATTGATTTCACCCGTTCCCGGCTCGTTGCGGCCAGGAGTATCAGCAATCTGGATGTGCGCGATCATTTTCGAATATTTGTCGATCGTCGGGGTTAAATCGCCCTCCATAATCTGCATGTGGTAGACGTCATATTGCAGGCGCAGGTTCTCCGCTTCGACGCTTTCGACGACGTCGGCCGCCTTTGCCGTCGTATCGAGAAAGTATCCGGGAATGTCTCGCGTGTTGATCGCCTCGATCAGAAGCGTGATGCCGTTATCGGCGAGCGCGCGGGCCGCGTGACGCAGATTTTCGACGTAGGTCTTGCGCATCGCTCGGATGTCGCCGCCCGGGGGCACAATGCCCGCAAGGCAATGGAGCTGCGTGCAGTCGAGAGCAGTTGCATATTTCGTCGCTCTCGCGATGCTGTCGCGGAATTCCGTGGTGAGATTCGGGTAGATCGCGAGGCCGCGTTCTCCCGCTGCCCAGTTTCCCGCTGGCAAGTTGAACAGGGCGAGATGCAGACCGTTCGCCTTGAGGCGGGCGCGGATATCCTCGGGATCGAATTCGTAGGGGAACAGGAACTCGACAGCGTCGAAACCTGCGGCGGCGGCCGCCTCGAATCGGTCGAGAAAAGGCAACTCGTTGAACAGCAGCGAGAGATTGGCTGCAAACTTAGGCATCTTGCTCTGCTCGCGTTATGACGAGACGCGGGCGCGATGCGCGGCCTGTAAGCGGCGGAAATCATCGCCCGCGTGAAACGACGATCGTGTCAGCGGGGACGCCGCAACAAGCAGGAAGCCTTTTGCGCGCCCCGCTTGCTCCAGACCTTTGAATTCGTCCGGCGAAACGTAGCGCTTGATTTCGGCGTGCTTGCGCGTCGGCTGGAGATATTGCCCGATTGTCAGAAAGTCGACGTCGGCGGTGCGAAGATCGTCCATGACCTGCAGGACTTCTTCGCGCGTTTCTCCGAGGCCGACCATGATCCCCGATTTCGTGAAGATACTCGGGTCGATTTCTTTGGCGCGCTGCAGGAGCCGGAGAGAATGGAAGTAGCGGGCGCCGGGGCGGATCGTCAGATAGAGGCCCGGCACGGTTTCTAGGTTGTGATTGAAGACATCCGGCCGGGCTTCGATGACGATTTCAAGCGCGCCGTCCTTTCGGAGGAAATCGGGCGTCAAGATTTCGATGGTGGTTTCCGGAGAGGCGGCGCGGATGGCGCGGATCGTTTCTGCAAAATGTTGGGCTCCGCCGTCGTCGAGATCATCGCGGTCCACGGACGTGACGACGATATGCTCGAGCGACAGCTTGACGACGGCATCAGCAACGCGTTTCGGTTCGTCGGGATCGAGGGCGGACGGCAGGCCCGTCGCGACGTTGCAGAAGGCGCAGGCGCGCGTGCAGACGCCGCCCATGATCATCATCGTGGCGTGACGCTTCTGCCAGCAATCGCCGATGTTCGGACAAGCGGCTTCCTCACAGACAGTATGAAGCCGGTGTTCGCGGATGATCGACCACGTCTCGCCGTAGCCCGAAGAGCCGGGTGCGCGCACGCGCAGCCAGTGCGGCTTAGGCAAAGCGGGCGTTTCGGTGTGCGCGACTTTTTCAGGGTGGCGCGGGCGCGGCGTCGAGCCGGCAATATCGAGCAAGGTGGTCACGATCGCCATCGGCAAAAAGGAAGTTGCCACGAGCATACGCGCCGGACCGCCGGAAATGCAACTCGGGTGCGGCTGTGGTCCTCGTTCGGAGAATAGCAAAATGGGCGACCCGGTAGAGCCGCCCTTCAATTTAAGATGTCCGTCAGACTACTGAACTTGGACGGAGGCCTTCTGGACGTGTGCCGCCTCGGCGCCGGACGCCGACGCCTTTGTGGCCGGGAACGTCGCATCCGATTCCTTCGTCGGAGCCGAAACAGATGTCGGCTTCACCGGATCAGGAACGGCCATGATCGGATCGCTCGACGGGTCCGAAGGCCTCGGGATCTTGGCCGCAGCCGTCGTTTTCTTTTTGGTCGCCGACGTCACAGTGCTGGCTTTCTTCTTCGAGTCGGCGGTCTCGTGCGAAGCGGGCTGCTCGGCTTCGGCGCTCGCCTCGTGAATCTTCTTTGGTGCTTTCGCTACAGCTTTCCGGTCGGGCTCTTCAGCAACCTTCTTCTGTTCTTCCGGCTTCTTCTGTTCGGCGACGACATCGTCATCGTCCTTTGTCGCATCACGTGACGCCTGATTCTGCTCTGGATCATCCGACGGCGCAGTTTGCTGCTGCTTCGGCTGGTCAGCCCAGAAGAACAAGCTTTCCAGGCCGCCTCCGGTCGACTGGTGCGAGGTCTTGCGTGCACCTTCGGCCTTGCCAGAGCCGTAGGCCGCATACGTATAGGCCGCAGGGTTCGATGAAGCGGGAGCCGATTCGGCCGACGCCGATTGCGAATTCTTCGACGGGGCGGCGGCCGCTCTCGGGTTCGAGTCCTTGTCGGTATAGCGTGGAATGTCGCCGCCATCCGAGATCGTCTGTGTCTTGAACTGCTGCCACGTCACCGTCACGCGCGTTCCAACCGGAATGCGCGGATAGAGATCGAGCACGTCCTGGTTCGTCATGCGGATGCAGCCGTGCGAAACGGCTTGGCCGATCGTCCAGGGAGCGTCGGTGCCATGAATGCGGTAGGCGCTGGAGCCGAGGTACATCGCGCGAATGCCGAGCGGGTTCATCGGGTGGCCGCCGGGCACCCAACGCGGCAGACGCGGGTTCTGGCGGACCATGTCTGGTGTTGGAGTCCACGGCGGGTTGACCCGCTTCGACGTTACGCTCGTGACCCCCTGCCAGCGGGCTTCGCCCGTCGGGATCGCAACCGGATATGTCAGCGCCACGCCCGGCTTCATGATCCAATAGAGGCGGCGGTCAGAAAAGGAGACGATGATCTGGCCGGGCTTATACTTTGGATCGAAGGACACGACGCTGCGGCCACCGCCGTATTCCGGGCTGCCCCCCCAGAGAAAGTCGACGAGATCTTCGGCTTTGGCCGAAGACGTGGATATCATCCCGCCAGCCATGACAAGGGCAGCAAGTGCTAATCCGCAAAGATGACGCGGCAGGCTCATCGGGGGATGCTCCGGTTTTTTAACAACAATCAGCTCAGCGCAGGATGAGGGGTATCCTGTGCTCCGAATAATGAAGAGCCGGTATAATTCAGGATGGTTGTTCTCGGCAGAGCAGGGAAGTCACACTCCGTTAAGGATTGTGCTCGGCTCACTGACTTCGCAGGGATTTTCGAGATTTTTGCACTGCGTGTTGCGGTTCGATGACGGTGTGGAGGATGTTCGTTCTTTGTCTGAACCAGCTTGACGATCAGCGCGGCCGGTTTTAGAACAAACAAGGAACATTTCTGCTGAAATTTGGTTATCTGTTCTTGAAACAGCCTCTTACCCCCCGCGAGGTTCCTTTGCGCGAGAGATCTCCCTTTGTCGTGCCGGATCGCCCTATAGGCTCCGTAAGGAATGCCGTTATCGCAGGGCTCCGCTCGCGCATCCTAAGTCTTGAGCGGCATGTGACATGGCGTGGACCGGGAGAGGATGCTTCGACCTCCGAAGGGAAGGATTTGTCCCATTCCCTGCCGCGTTCCCGCTGGGAACTTGGCTGTCCGGCATCGGATGCGCTGCTGCCTGCCGGGCTTGAACCCGGCGCCCTTCATGAGATCAAAGGTGCACCTTCCGCCGCTCATGGCGCTTCGGCGGCCGACTGGATGGCAGGGATCGGATTTGCTGCCCGCCTTGCGGTTCGCCGGATCGATGCGCTTGCGGGATCGGCGCGAGGTATGAACGCACGGCCTTGGGCTCTCTGGTGCTGGCCGAGGTCTCTTGCGGCGGAGTTCGGCACCCCGTCGTTCGCCGGGTTTGCCCGCCTGGGGCTTGACCCGTCGCGGCTTCTCATCGTCGAGACGGCGCGCGCGAGCGACACCTTGAATGCGATCGAGGAAAGTCTCAGGGCGCAAAGCCTGGCTCTCGTCATTGGAGTCCTCAATGAGGCTGGTCTGACGCCGGCGCGCCGCCTCAGTCTCGCTGCGGGAGAAGCCGCGACGCCGTGTCTTCTCGTCACGCATCCGGCTTCCGAGCCCGCCGCTGCGACGGCGACGCGGTGGCGGATCAGGCGTCAACCGAGCGCCCGCCATGACTTCGATTCACGGGCGTCCGGAGCCGCGCGGTTCTCGATCGCCCTCGAGCGCTGCAAGGCGCGCCCGGAAAGCGCCGCGCAACCTGCCCTGCTTGTGGAGTGGAGTGATGAAACGCGTCGTTTCGATATGGCTTCCGTCGTGGCCGATCTTCCGGCTCAGACGCACGGAGCCCGCGGCGGTGCCATCGGGCCAACCGTTCGCTCTTATTGAGAGCGGCGCGCATGGACTTGCGATTACAGCCGTCAATAGCGCAGCCGCGCGCCTCGGCATCGAGACCGGCACTTCGCTCACGGATGCACGGGCGGCGCACCCCGGTCTCGTGTCGCGTCTGGCCGAGTCCGAGAAAGACCGCGTCGCGCTTCTGAAGCTCGGGCGCTGGGCAGGCCGTTACGGTCCGAACCGGCACATCGACGGCAAGGATGGCCTTTGGATCGACATCACCGGTGTCGCGCATCTCTTCGGCGGCGAGGAAGCCTTACTCGACGATATGGCGCGCCGGCTGCAATCCTTCGGTGTCGCGGTGCAGATCGGGCTGGCCGATACGCTCGGCGCGGCACATGCGCTCGCCCGGTTCGGCTGCCGGCCCGACGCGGCGTGGGTGATGGCACCTCATTCGCAGACACGCGAGGCGATCGCTTCCTTGCCCGTAGAGGCGCTGCGGCTCGAAGCGTCATGCGTGTTGTTGCTGAAACGGCTGGGGCTTCGGCGGATCGGCCAGCTTTACGATATTCCGCGCGATAGTTTAGCGCGGCGGTTCCGATCCTCCGATGCGGCATCTGCCGTTCTCGTCAGGCTCGATCAGGCTCTTGGGCAAGCAGATGAGCCGCGCAAGCCGATGCAGCCGCTGCCGGTTCTTTCCGTCGCGCGGGCTTTTGCCGAGCCGCTGATCTCTTCGGAAGCTTTGGAAGCCTTCGCCGGCGAGCTTGCCGTCGAGCTTGCGACGGCTTTGGCCGCGAAGGATCTCGGCGCTCGTGTTCTGCGCCTGACGTTCTATCGTGCCGACGGGACGGCGGGAACGATCGCGGCGGCTATGAGCACGCCGTCTCACGATGCGCACCATATGTTGGCACTTCTCAGGGAGAAGTTTCAGACCATCGACGCGGGCTTCGGGGTCGATCTTCTAAGGCTCGATGCGGTGCGGGCGGGGAAGCGCGAAGCCACGCAGAAACGGTTCACGGCTGGACAGAGTACGCCGTTTCGCGATCCGTCGGAGCTTGTCGACCGGCTCGTCAATCGCTTCGGGCGGGATGCGATTACGGTGCTGCGTCCCCATGGCAGCCATATTCCCGAGCGTGCCGAGATCCGTCTCTCGGCGGTCGAAGCTTTGGCCGCGGAAAGCTCGTCCCGCGTGGCGTCGTATGTGCCGCCCTGGCCTTATCCGAAGTGCCCGGAGCGGCCGGCGTTTCTGCTGGCGCGGCCAGAGCCGATCAAGGTGACGGCGGGTGTTCCTGCCGATCCGCCGAAGAGCTTCATCTGGCGGCGCGTCGAGCGTCGCGTGGTGCGCGCCGAGGGGCCGGAACGGATCGCAGACGAATGGTGGCTCTCCCTCTATCTCGGCGAGGGGCAGAAGAAGCCGCGCACGCGCGACTATTACAGAATCGAAGATCAGAACGGCGCAATGTACTGGGTCTTCCGGCACGGTCTTTACGAAGGCGAAGAGACAAGCGAGCGACCGTCATGGTTCCTGCATGGTCTTTTTGCGTGAGGGCATGAGATGACGCTTCGCTATGCCGAGCTGCAAGTGACGACGAATTTCTCGTTTCTGCGCGGGGCGTCTCATGCCGACGATCTCGTTCTTCAGGCGATCGAGCTCGGACTTTCGGCAATCGCGGTGACGGACCGCAATTCGCTCGCGGGCGTGGTGCGTGCGCATGTGGCGGCGAAAGCCGATGAGAAAAGGCCGGGGATTCGGCTTGTGATCGGTGCGCGCCTCGATCTCGAAGATGCGCCGAGCCTGCTCGTCTATCCGACGGATCGGGCTGCTTACGGTCGGCTTTGCCGCTTACTGTCGGAGGGTCAGCTCCGCGCGGACAAGGGCAAGTGCACTCTTTATCTCGAAGATGTTGCGAAACATGCCGAGGGGCAGATCTTCATCGCGCTGCCGCCTGACGATTGGGATTGGCGGGAGGTTCGGGAGAACCGATCTCAATCAGAGTGGCCGCGAAGCGCTAAAATTCTATCTTTTGTATTCAGGCGTGACCACTCAATCCAGTATTCCCCTCCCCCTCGCGGGGAGGGGTCAGTGGTGGGGGGAGTTAACGGCGAACCTTGTCACCCCACCCCCTCCCCGTCAAGGGGAGGGGAGAAGTTGGAAACGTCATTGCAGCGGATCAAAGCGGCGGTGGGACATGCGCCGCTCTATCTTGCAGCATCGCATCTCTATCGCGGGGATGATCGCGCGCGTATCGCGGCGCTTGCGGCGCTGGGAGAGCGATGCGGGACGCCGATCGTCGCGACGAACGACGTGCTCTATCACGAGCCAAATTGCCGGCCGCTGCAGGATGTCGTCACCTGCATTCGCGAGAAGACGACGCTCAGGGAAGCGGGGCTGCGACTCGAGGCCAATGCTGAGCGGCATCTCAAGAGTCCCAACGAGATGGTTGAGCTTTTTCGCGGCCACGAAGCGGCACTCGAACGCACGCTTGCGATTGCCGAAGCCTGCAAGTTCTCGCTTGACGATCTTCAATACGAATATCCGGACGAGCCGGTGCCGCCCGGCAAGACGGCGCAAGAGCATCTTGTCGATCTTTCTTGGAAGGGTGCGGACGTACATTTTCCCAAGGGCGTTCCTGAGAAAGTGCGAGAGAGTCTCGAAAAGGAACTCGCTCTCATCGGGGAGCTTAAGTTCGCGCCGTATTTTCTCACCGTGCACGACATCGTCGCCTTTGCGCGCTCGAAGGACATTCTTTGCCAGGGGCGCGGGTCGGCGGCGAACTCGGTCGTCTGCTATTGCCTCGGCATCACGGCGGTCAATCCGGTCGAGGTCGACCTGCTGTTCGAGCGGTTCATTTCGTCGGCGCGGCTCGAGCCGCCCGATATCGACGTCGATTTCGAGCACGAGCGGCGCGAAGAGGTCATTCAATGGATTTACGATCGCTACGGGCGCCATCGTGCGGGGCTCGCTGCAACCGTTATTTCCTATCGCTCGCGCTCGGCCGTGCGCGATGTCGGCAAGGTATTCGGGTTGTCGGAAGATACGATTTCGGCGCTCTCGGGCATGGTGTGGGGCACGCATGCGGGCGGCGTGCCGCCGGAGAAGCATGTCCGCGGCGCCGGTCTCGATCCGTCCGATCCGACACTTGCCGCTGCGATGAAGCTCGCGGGAGAACTGATGGGCTTTCCGCGGCATCTGTCACAGCACGTCGGCGGCTTCGTGCTGACGCGCGGTCCGCTCGTCGAACTCGTGCCGGTCGGCAATGCGGCGATGCCGGATCGCACCTTCATCGATTGGGACAAGGACGACATCGCAGCGTTGAAATTGATGAAGGTCGATGTGCT
>CAYYDL010000612.1:0-2480 GCA_964470545.1 uncultured Hyphomicrobium sp.
GTCCGACGCCGATCACAACGACGAGCACGTCGTTGAAGGCGCCCGCCGGTTTGGCATTGCCGAGAGGCCCGGTCGCCCCGCGCTTCTTCACGGAAATGCGGTCGTACACCGCAAAGGCAAGGAACGAACCGAACATCAAGAGTGCAGCAAGATCGCCGTTCGCGAGAAGGTGCGCCAGTGCCCAGGTCTTGATCGCGATCAACATCGGGTGGCGCGTCGCCGTACGGATGCGCGATGGAATGAGTGAAGCAACGAGCAAGATCATCGCCGGCAGCATCAGAGCGACCGCGATATGACGCGTCCAGACCGGCGGCTCCCACAGAATGGGGTTCTTCCCGGGATGGAGCTGCAGCTTGTGAAACCCGAGAATGATGACGATCAAGCCGGCGAGCGACAGCAGCGAGAACAGGATTTTATAGGGCGTGTCGCCGATCCGTTCTTTCAGGCCGTCGCGAAGCTCGGGAGCCGTCGGGAGCAGATGAATGCCGAGAAACAAAATCAATCCGACGATCAGCACCATCATGGCGTTTGCCTCCCCTCTGAATGGCCCGCCCGCATAGCATCATAATCGGGCGACGGCCAGACGGGCTCAACGCTAGGGCAGATATCCTTTGTCGAGGTCGAGTGCCTGACGCGACAGCACCTTGCCAGCCGCGTTTTTGTGAACAGCGGTCCACGCGAGGTGCGTTCCAGCCTCTTCCGACGAACTTGAGCGAAGATCGACTGAGATGAGATCGCTGGGGCTGGCGTCCGTCGGCTCGATGAGCGGAAAATAGAGCTGTTCCCAGTGGGTGCGCGGCGATAAGGGACCGGTCGAAAAGCCGATGCCCGGCACGAGTTCGACCTTCCACCACGTTGCGAAGCCATAGATCTTCGCCGGACGCGGCAACCGCCATTCGGCTTCACCGCGTCGCTTCGATTTAGTTTCCGACGTAAGGTCGATTTCGTCCCACACCATGGCGCTGCGGCAGCCGTCGAGGATTTCTGCGGGCTGCAATGCTCGAACGTAAGCGTTGTTCAGCGACATCGTCTGCGCGACGGAGAGATCGAGATCGTGACCGACACGCTCCCAGACGCGCAGCTCAGCATCGATGCGTGGCGTGACGACCGGAGCGACGTATTGAATGATGTGATCCGGGATGACCTTGCCGCCTGGCTTCAGGAAGCGCTGGCGGGCATCGGCAAGTGTCGCGATAATGTTTTCTTCAAGCGCGTAATTGCCAAGTGTTTCCGAGACGATGATGTCGGCGGCGAGCTTATCCCGGAACTCGGTCGAGTGGCAGGGAATGAGATGGCAGCGCTTCGCCTTGTTGGCTTTCAGAACGGCTGCAGCCACGCCAGCGACTTCCGCGGTTTCGAACAGAAAGACTTCTTTTGCGCCAAGCTTCGATGCCATCAGGCCGAGGAGGCCAGTGCCTGCGCCGATGTCGGCGACCACCGACTTTCCGGGTATGATCGCAGCTTTCAATGCAGCGAAAAAAGCTTCGTTGCGGACCTGATCGGCAATCAGCGTGCGGTGATATTCGATACGCATGATCAGAGCTTCAGATAGGGGCCGCGAACCTGATAAAGCACCAGCGCAGTGGCGATCGCGAGATTGAGGGAATCGAGCGCGCCCGCCATTGGGATCTTGACGAGGGACGAGCACACAGCCGCAGCGCCTCCGGAAAGGCCGGGACCTTCGCTGCCCATCACGATCAGTTCACGGCCTTTGTATTGCACATCGCGGAAATCTTCGCGCGCGTCGAGGTGGGTGCCGATCACCTCTCCGGGCCACGCCTTGGCGAGCGTGAAAAAGCTTTCGCGGTCGAGCTTCACGATCGGAACGGCGAAGATCGAGCCCATCGTCGCACGGATCGATTCCAGCGCATATGGGTCGCATGTCGTGCCGACCAGAATGATGCCGGCGAGCCCGACGGCATCGGCGGTCCGGATGATCGTTCCGAGGTTGCCTGGATCGCGGATCTCTTCGAGCGCGAGCCACGTTTCGGTGCCTTTCAATTTGGCGGGATCAGGTGCTGCGGCAAAGCGCTGGCGGAAGACGCCGAGCAGAGATTGCGGATTATCCTTCGACGCGAGCTTTGCGAGCACGGGTTCCGACACTTCGAGAACCTCGGAACCGGCTTCGAGCGCGTGCTTCACAAGTCCGCGCGCGACGCCGCCCGCTGCGGCGCCTGATTGATAAACGAGCGTCTCCGGCACGAAGCCATGATCGCGGGCGGTAACGAGCAGCGACGTGCCTTCTGCAACGAAAAGTCCCGTCTCCTTGCGCACCTTGCGCATCTCCAGTGCGCGGATCGCTTTGATCCGATCGTTCGTCAGGCTCGTTATGGTTTTGGGCGTGTTGGCGGTTGACTTCATGGCGACATATTTGCTGTCTGGGCCCAGCGTACGAAGAGTGATGTCGGCACAAGCGAACCGGCCCGAGAACGGATTGCCAATTCCCCGCTGTCGAATGTGCCGCCGCGCTTCGACAGCGC
>CAYYDL010000613.1:0-10116 GCA_964470545.1 uncultured Hyphomicrobium sp.
AAGCGCGGCGAGGACGGAATACGGTGCATTTTGCCGCTCGATCGGGCGATGACGATATTGATCGCGCGGCGACACCAAAGAAAGCGCGAGCAGAGCGGGAACCGTCATTGCGGTCGTCATAAAAAATACCGCTTGGCTCGACAGAAAATATCCAGAGCCTCCCATGACGATGATCGCGAATATGCTTCCGGCGGAAGCGAACTGGGCATTGCGGCCAAGGCGCAACCCCAAATGTGAATGGCCCACGAGCCCAAGGCTCATCGCTGCCAATGCCGGCCCGATACAGACGCTCGCGGCGACATGGAGAATTTGCGAAAGGATAACCACGAGAAACCGCGACGAGAGCGCAATGAAGAGCGCACTCAACCCAACGCAGGCGACCGCAATCCCCGCGATCTGCCTCTCGCGCTGTGTGGCGTCGATGAGCATACCTGCAGGAATTTGTCCTGCGAGCCCGATGACGCTCCCGACCGTGAGCATAAGACCGATATCTGAGTTCGGCCATTTCTCACTCGTAAGATAAACGGCCATGAACGGCCCGAAACACGTCTGAACGTCGGCAAGAAAAAACGAAAACCAGTCGAGACCTATCGCCCCCCTTTTTCTCCGGGCATACAGAGAACGCGACAGAATGGGGGCAGGCATCTTTCTTCACCGTCCTCCACGCAAGGACTCATTTTTGATCAGGTGAAGATGAACCTGATGTCTTAGGCGCGGCGCCTACGATAACGATGGGCTCGCCCGCTCGATATTCCGGCGCGCCGCGAAGTTGATCCTTATTCATGTCGAGGACCGCCGTTATCGCTGACTTGCCTTGGACGAAATGGAGTGCTGACCACGCCACGGCAAGCTTTCTAACGCCGACGCCCAGAAAGCCGCCGAAATCCACGATCGCCGCCCGCACGTGTCCGTCACCATCGACCAGGATGTCTGTGACGTTCCCGAGCGTCTCCCCTGAAGACGATAAGATGCTCTTCCCGAGAATGCTCTCGACGTGCTTGTCGTCGATGAGAAGCGCTGGCGTCTCTGCCTTGGGCGCAGGCGGGGGCGGCTTTGTGCCTTCATTCGCCGTCGGCGCGGCTGGCGGAGACGCCTCTTCCGAGTAGGCGTGCGTAAACAGGCCCGCGGAAACCATGCAGAGCAACGCCAGCACGAAGGCGCCTTCCGTGCGAAGTCTCATGCTTGTTTCTCGCTTTCCCACCACCCGTCAGCCACCGCAATCACTTACTAAGATCGATCGGCAAGGTTCCTTCACCGTCTGAAGAAATCGAGATGAGGATGTAAGTATCGAGGGCCTAGGACTTTCGGAACGATTCCCGCGTCGTAGCGTTAAGACGCCCGGAACCGGAGCGTCGAAAGGGCCACGTATGAAAATCGCACAAGTTGCGCCGTTGACCGAAAGTGTACCGCCCAAGTTCTACGGAGGGACCGAACGCGTCGTCTCATACCTGACCGAAGAACTCGTCCTGCGCGGCCACGACGTAACACTCTTCGCGAGCGGTGACTCCGAGACGTCGGCGAACCTTGTGCCGTGCTGCGAATGCTCTTTGCGCTCAGATCCCGACGTAAGAGACCCCATTCCCTACTACATGATGATGCTGGACCGGGTTCGTCGGATGGAAGCTGATTTCGACGTCCTGCATTTTCATATCGATCAATTCCATTTCCCGATTTTTCGCACGATCGCCGAGAAAACGCTGACGACGCTTCATGGACGGCAGGATCTCCCTGACCTGCAAAAGCTCTATCGGGCATTTCCGGAGATGAGCGTAGTATCGATTTCGAATGCGCAGCGCCGGCCGATCCCCTTCGCGAATTTCGCCGGAACCGTTTATCACGGTTTACCGCAGGCTCTGCATAGGCCGGTGCTTCACCCCCATGGCGGCTATTTTGCGTTTCTGGGCCGTATCTCGCCGGAAAAGCGAGTCGATCGTGCCATTGAGATTGCTCGCGCAGTCGGCTTCCCATTGAAGATCGCAGCTAAGGTGGACGCCGTCGACGTCGAGTATTTCGAGGAGATGATTGCGCCGCTCTTGAAAACCGACGGAGTCGAATACGTCGGGGAGATCAGCGATGGCGATAAATCTTCTTTCCTTGGAGAGGCCTCCGCGCTCCTTTTTCCGATAGACTGGCCGGAGCCCTTTGGAATGGTGATGATCGAAGCGATGGCTTGTGGCACGCCCGTGCTGGCATTCGATCATGGATCCGTCCGCGAGGTCATTGACGAGGGAATTACCGGATTTATCGCAAACGATGTGCAAGCCGCGATCGCGGCGGTGCCGAGTCTGCTCGGCCTGGATAGAGCAAGGGTTCGCCAGCAATTCGAGAAGCGGTTTACCGCTTCGGCGATGGCGCGGTCCTATGAGTCGCTCTACGCGCGAGCATTCATGCGTACGCCGCGCTTGGTTCCATCCAACGACGAAACGGCCGCCGGCGAATTCGAGGCTCTCATCAACTGAGATTGTCCGCCCCCGTTGTGGCCAGCGAGCCATAGAGTCTATAGGCTCGGTGCGGTCTCACTTGAATGGAGTTGCCCATGGCAATGACGCCAGAGGCTCTGCCGAATTCCGGCGAGCATACAGCTGAGCGCGTTCATGCCGGCGCAGACAGCTCGCCCCGGGCCCACGAAACCCTCAAGCACGATGATGCGTTCGCGATTATCGATGCACACGGCGACATAGGGGCGTTCGGCAACTCTTCGAGCGGGCTCTTCTTCAAGGATACGCGCCACCTCTCACGACTCGAGTTGCTTGTGGGGCGGCGCGCTCCTCTCCTGCTGGGATCATCGCTGGATGGTGACGATCTTCAGCTCTGCTGCGATCTGACGAACGGCGACGTCTACGTCGACGGTGGGCTGTGGCTCCATAAGGACATCGTACACCTCTATCGAACGACTTATGTGCGCGATGCGAGCCTTCGCCAAAGGCTCGTTGTTACGAACCATGGGACCTCGGACCTCCGCTTGCCAGTATCAATCGTTTTCGATTGCGATTTTGCGGACATCTTCGAAGTTCGTGGTGAGCGTCGAAAAAAGCGCGGAACGATGATGCGTCACGTCGAGTCGCCGCGATCGGTCGTATTTGCATATACGGGCCTGGACGATGTGGTGCGCAAGACCGAGGTCCACATCGAGCCGCAACCTGACCTTCTGAAGGATACCTCGGCCCTCTTTTATCTCGATATTCCTGCCAAGCAGTCACAACGGATTTTCCTATCCGCGAACGCAGACGCAGGCACATTTCCGCCGGCTTGCTCCTATGCCAAAGGCTTGCGAGACGCGCGACGCTCCGTTCGCCGGACGCACCTGCTGGAGACGAACATAAGCGTATCGGATCCCGATCTCGACAATGTTCTGAAGCGGGCACTTTCCGATCTGAGAATTCTCACGACCAGCACGGCGGACGGTCCCTATCCTTATGCAGGCACGCCCTGGTATTCGACCACGTTCGGCCGCGACGCTCTCATCACAGGCCTTCAGGTGCTTTGGCTCGATCCTTCGATCGCCAAAGGCATCTTGCGCCGATTAGCGCGATATCAGGCCCGAAGCTTTGATCCCGATGCCGACGCCCAGCCTGGAAAAATCCTGCACGAGATGCGCGGCGGGGAAATGGCGGCGCTGCGCGAGGTCCCGTTTGGACTCTATTACGGCAGCGTGGACTCGACACCGCTCTTCATCGTTCTGGCCGGCGCCTACATGGAGGCGACCTGCGATAAAGCCTTTTTGGACGAGATATGGCCCGCAGTCCTCCGCGCGCTCGAATGGATAAACGGACCGGGTGATCCCGACGGCGATGGTTTTGTGGAATATGCGCGAGAGACAGAGAGTGGTCTTTCCAACCAGGCATGGAAGGACAGCCATGACGCCGTCTTCAATAGTGACGGCAGTTTGGCGGAAGGACCGCTCGCGCTCGTGGAAGTCCAAGGATACGTCTACGCGGCAAAAATCTACGCAGCGCGCATGGCGTCTCGTGTGGGAGATGAAGAGCTTTCGCTCGAACTTTCGCGACAAGCCGAAATGCTGCGCCAGAGATTCGAGGATGCGTTTTGGCTGGATGATCTCGGCATCTACGCCCTTGCACTCGACGGCAATAAAAGGCCTGTCCGTACACGATCGAGCAACGCCGGCCATGTCCTCAGCACGGGTATTGCAGCACCCGATCGCGCGACATCCGTACTGAAGGAAATGTTATCGCCCAATTTTTATTCGGGTTGGGGGATCCGGACGATCGCAACGTCTGAGGCCCGATATAATCCGATGTCTTACCATAACGGCTCTGTCTGGCCGCACGACAACGCCATGATCGCTGCGGGCTTTGCGCGATACGGTCAGGAGCCCGGAATCGAGATGATCTTCGATGGCTTGCTCAACGCAGCGCTGAACATGGAAAATCAGCGGCTGCCCGAGCTCTTTTGTGGTTTTCGACGGCGCGTTGGCCGGCCTCCGATCCTCTATCCTGTGGCGTGCGCACCGCAAGCCTGGGCCAGCGGCTCAATGCTCCATATCCTGAGCTCCTTGCTGGGTTTGCGCATCGACGGCGTATCACGCACCGTGACGCTTACGACACCGCGCTTGCCGCGTGAGCTTGATCACATTTCGATCAGCAATCTGCGTGTGGGCGAAGGATCAGTGGATTTCATGCTGCAGAGGGAGCGCGGCGTAATCATTTCAAAGATCATGAAAACGCGTGGCGCCGTGCAGTTACAAACAATGTGAGCCGATGCTCGCCGCGATGATATCTTCTTCCGTGTACGTGCGTAGGGAGAAGCGATTCGTGTGGCCGGCACGTCATTGACAGAACGTCGCTGACGCATTCTTTTGCTGAGCAGACCTGACTGGCCGGGCATGCGGCACGAGAAGCTTTTTTATATGATGGACAACCCGAAACACGTTTACGAGTACGATATCGATCTCGACAGCGATGTCGCCCCCGCGCGCGTCATTCGGATGGTGCATCGCGGGTCGAAGGTTCTAGAGATCGGTGCGGGACCAGGCTCCATCACCAGGCATTTATCCGGAACACTAGGTTGCGATGTCGTAGCACTCGAAATCGATCCATCTGCGATCGAAAAGCTCACGCCATTCGCGCGTAAGATCTATTCATTAGATTTGAATGACGGCTCATGGGCGAAGGTTCTGGAAGCAGAGCAGGGCAAGTTCGATGCTGTCATCGCAGCCGATGTGCTGGAGCACGTCTATGACCCCTGGGCCGTTCTCCGCGGTATGAAGTCTCTTCTGAACGACACCGGATCGGTCATACTATCCATTCCCCACGTTGGGCATGCCTCGATCGTCGGGTGTTTATTCGACGAGGATTTTGAGTATAGGCCGTGGGGACTTCTCGATAAGACTCACATCCGATTTTTCGGCATCAAAAACATACAAAATCTTTTCAATGCCCAAGGCCTCGCGATAGAGCATTCCGAATTCGTGGTAAGGACGCCTGAAATGACGGAATTTGCCGCTCGCTGGCAAAGACTTCCTGCCAACATCAGACAAGCCGCCCAGACCAATCGTTTTTCTCACGTGTTTCAGGTTGTAAGCCGGGCGGTGCCGGTCGAGCGCGCGAAAACAGACCTTCGCCTGACTGACTTGGAAGTTCCGCCTCCAGATCGTGCGACGATCAACTATTGGACGAAAACGATGAAGCGGATTCCGTCCCCAAAAGGGGAGGACATCACTTCGACTGCAATCGTTGAGCAGAGATCGACGCTGGCAAAGCTATTCGAAAGATGGAATTAATAAGTTGCCCGCCCGGTCATCGGTAAAATTCATCGCTTTCTACCTCACTCAATTCCATCCAATTCCAGAAAATAATCTTTGGTGGGGCAGAGGATTCACCGAATGGACGAACGTCACCAAGGCGACGCCATTGTTCCCCGGCCATTACCAGCCGCATTTGCCAACCGACCTAGGATTCTATGATTTACGGCTTCGCGAAACGCGAAGAGATCAGATACGCCTCGCTAAAGAGTATGGGATCGACGGCTTTTGCTATTACTATTATTGGTTCGGCGGTAAGCGGTTGCTCGAAAAGCCGCTTGACGACATGCTCGCGGATCCTGAGAGCGATATGCCGTTCTGTCTTTGCTGGGCCAACGAAAACTGGACCCGGAGATGGGACGGCGCCGAAGAAGAAATCCTAATCGAACAAGTATACGGGGCGGATGCTGATCGCAGGTTTATTGATGATATCATCAAGTATCTGAAGGATCCCCGCTACATCAAATTCGATGGCGCGCCCCTCATCATCATTTACCGACCTCAGCATCTGCCGGATTGCCGCGAAACGCTGAACAGATGGCGGCAGTTTTGCGCCGAGTATGGCATTCCGAAGATTCATGCTGCGTGCGCGCTCACCCATCGAAATTGGGACCACCAACAATTTGGTTTCGATAGCGCAGTTGAATTTCCGCCTCACAATATGAGGTGCCGCAACCTTGCGCACGAGATGGTGTTTTTCGAACCATTCTCGGGTTACTGCCCCGATTATGCCGACGTCGCGGAAATGTACCTTGCGCGATCTTACGGCGAAGGCACCAGCGGCTTTCGCGGCGTCTTCCCCTCCTGGGACAATACCGCACGGCGGAACAACATTGCGACCGTCATTTTGAACGGGACGCCGGAAAATTACGAATACTGGCTATCGCGAACCGTGACGAAAACCATTGAAGAATATCCTAACCAGGAGCGGTTTGTTTTCATCAATGCATGGAACGAATGGGCGGAGGGCTGCCATCTTGAACCAGACCGCAAATATGGACGTCGTTTCCTAGAAGCGACGCTCCGTGCAAAACACGGATCGGATTTGCGCTCCTGGACGCATCGAGGTCTACCTCCGCGCCCTGTTCAGCAAATGGAAATGTACGCGAAGCCGCAAAAGTCTTGGCTGAGGCGAAAGTGGCGCAAGATTAAACGCGCGATCCGACCTAAGCGGGATGAGTGAAAGCACCAAAGCCGATTTTGCTAAACACCTAAGCGCAAATTCCAGAAGCGCCGCACTCGCCGCCTAAACAGCTTTTTCGCAAACGCATAAATTTCTTGGTCGAGTTGCGTCACCGACTTGATTGCGGCCAACGTCGCCGGACTCAATGACGAACGGTAATCGCGACCGCTCGAATTCTCATGAGGAATATGTCGAAGGCGTCCGAATCCAAGATCACGATGAATGATTTCGACATCTCGATCGAACGTCTCGGTAAGTCCAACATGATCAAACCTCTCGAGATTGGCTTTTGCCATATCGAGAATGTCGTCTTCCCTATAATCCAGCACGTTTGGGCCCCTGGAGTCGTCGGGAATATAATCCCATCCGCGAGCCAGCTGCCATGCTTGATTGTTCCAGATCATACTGTGACACTCAAATCGTTCGATCGGGGTCTCGGAGAATTTGCTTCCAAGGGCAACGAATTCTTCGAGACTCAGTCGCGATGCCGCCCTGTAGATCGCATACGCATTGGAGGGCTGGCTCCGGCAGAACGAATAAAGTGAAATAATTCGGTCAATCGGTTCTCGCAAGAAAGTAAAAGAGTAACGCTCGCCGAGCAAGCGTTCGACGAATGCAAAACCGAAGTGCCCCGAAACAAAAGCCTTCTCCTGGACAGTCTGTCGAGGCAGCGAAAGCCAGTCGCCGTGGCTCACCACATTGTCTTCACCGTATCGTGCGCGCGCCAAGTGGATGATGGACGTTCCGGCCGTCTTCTGGGTATGCATGAAAATTGCGTTACGCAGAGCCATCATCCCAAATCTGAATTACCGAACGCGTAGTCCAAACAGCCTATGCTAAAAGTTAGTATGTGCGGATGCGCAGGTGCAATGCTTTTTGGCAGCATTATTCACAGCGTACGTTGCATCCATCGGGACAAGATCCACTTCGGCGAATATGCTCGCCAAATTGAATGTTCAAAGCATCGCGACCTTCGGCACACAAGATGCGCTTGGAGACCCCTCGAACGAGTCCGTCCCGAATGGCTGCAGAAGTCTGAAAACACGCCAATGGCGGAGAGAGTGGGATTCGAACCCACGAGACCCTTGCGAGCCTACACGCGTTCCAGGCGTGCGCCTTCAACCACTCGGCCATCTCTCCGTCGGGGTCGCGAAGCGGCGCACTATACGCATCCGCGCCTCGAGCGCAACGGCACACCTGAAATGAACCTCGGGAACTTGACCCTTTCGGTCAGCGGCCGCAAAAATGCGTGTGGCTGCAGGAGCATGCCCGTCCATGTCCAGTTCAATACTTCTCAAAGTCTTCGCAGGCGTGGCCGTTCTGGCGGCCGCGGCATATTTCTGGCTCTGGTACTCGACCGGCGAGCCAGCCAACCCCTGGTTGCCGCGCGCCGCGGCAGCCTCGCTCCTGATCGCACTCGTCGCCGGCGTCGTGAATGCCGACACACGGCCCCGGCTGATGCTGCGGTTTCTCGCCGCGCTCTTCGCCCTGGTCACGCTCATCTCTTTTGCTGCCGATGTTTCGAGACCCACCGTAGATGGTCAAGGCGCGATTTCCCTGATGCAGCATCTCCAGACCCTGGCACCCGCGTTCCTTGCCGCTCTCGAACGGACGGTGACGCGATCGATCGACCCGTTTGCCTGGAACCCCGTTCTAACGACGGTTCTGTCGCTGCCGGCCACCATGATTTTCCTGGTGCTGGCCATCGGCTGTGGCGTCCTGGGACGTCCGCGGCGGCGCATTCGGATTTTCGCGAACGACTATTGAAATGGACATTGGGCGCGCCGCCAGCGCCCGACAGCATTAGGCGAATGCCTGAAACGAACGAACGGCGGCCATCGTATATCGGGGTACAATCCCCAAAGAATAAAAAAGGAGCTAATCCATGTTCGCACGCAAACACGTTGCGATGCTGACGCCCGAGTTGGCACCAAAGGGCCGTTCGACCCCCATCCTCCCGGCGAATGCCGAGCACTTTCTCTTTTCGCGCCCCCTCCATGGCCCCTATCCGGATGGTTTGGAGGTGGCGATCTTCGGGCTCGGCTGTTTCTGGGGCGCCGAGCGGCTGTTCTGGCAGCTGGGCGACGGCATCTGGATCACGGCGGTCGGCTACGCCGGCGGCTACACGCCCAATGCGACTTACGATGAGGTATGCACCGGCCGCACGGGGCACGCCGAAGTCGTTGTCGTCGTCTACGACCCGAAAGTGTTATCCTACGAGACGCTTCTGAAGACGTTCTGGGAAGCCCACGACCCGACTCAGGGCTTTCGCCAGGGGAACGACATCGGTACGCAGTACCGCTCCGCGATCTACACGACGACGCCGGAGCAGCTGGCTGCGGCCGAGGCTTCGAAGAAGGCTTACGAGGCGGCAATCGCGAGCAAGGGCTATGGCGCGATCACGACGGAGATCAAGCCGGCGCCTCCGGTCTATCTGGCCGAGGAGTATCATCAGCAATACCTCGCCAAGATTCCCCATGGTTATTGCGGCTTGAAGGGCACAGGCGTCTCCTGCCCAGGCACCACGTCCGAAGCGCTGAAGGGCTAGACCTTAGCACTCGAAACCTGATGTCATCCTCGGGCTCGTCCCGAGGGTGCGTTGGGGATTGCCGCGAGCGCCACAACGAATCCGAGGTATGAAGCCGATCTAAGGATCAAGTTCGTCCTACTGCGAAGCGGCGGTCGCCGACTTGTGCAGATGCGGGCGCAAAGCCGGACTCTTCGCCAGCGCCGCCGGTGATCCCTTCCCGCCCGCGCTGGCGGACGCCCTATAAAGCGCCAGATGGACTGCCAAAGCCTTTTTCAGCGCAATCTTCACCTGGATTTGGGTCATCAGAGCAGCGCGCGGAATTGGCACCGGATCCGGGCCCGCTGCCAGAACCGCCTGACAGTCTTTCGGAAGTTCCGAGAGCATGATCGGCGGTCGCGGCGCCTTCGGCGGCCCGGGCGGCCGCGGCGCAGGCGGCCCCTTTGCTGGGATCACCTTCGCAAGCCATTGCGTCACTTCCTTGCCGCATCCGTCGTCGCCCGTCGGTGGCACTTGCGGCGTGCAGCCGCTGACGCCGACCGGACATTTGATGCGCATGTGGAAATGATAGTAGTGCCCGTACCAAGGGCGAACTTTGCCAAGCCACTTCCGATCCGTTCCCGCGACCTCGCACAACGCTTTCTT
>CAYYDL010000614.1:0-3065 GCA_964470545.1 uncultured Hyphomicrobium sp.
AATCTTCTGCTCCGGTTCTACGATCTCGAAGGCGGGCGCATCCTGATCGATGGCCAGGACATCGCGCACGTGACTCAGGACAGTCTCAGGGCCGAGATCGGAATGGTGACGCAGGATACCTCGCTGCTGCACCGCTCAGTCCGTGACAACATCCTCTACGGCCGCCTCGATGCCACGGAGGCGGAGGTCATCGCGGCGGCGAAGCAGGCTGAAGCGCACGACTTCATCCTGAACCTTGAGGATATGAAGGGCCGCAAGGGGTAGGACGCGCACGTCGGTGAGCGCGGCGTGAAGCTGTCCGGCGGCCAGCGGCAGCGTATCGCCATCGCGCGCGTGCTCTTGAAGAATGCACCGATCCTTGTGCTCGACGAAGCGACCAGTGCGCTCGATTCCGAAGTTGAATCGGCCATTCAGTCGAGTTTCGAACGGCTCATGCGCGGCAAGACTGTGATCGCGATTGCGCATCGGCTGTCGACGATCGCGGCGATGGACCGTCTCGTTGTGATGGAAGATGGCCAGATTGTCGAAGAAGGGTCGCATGCCGAACTTTTGAATCGCGGCGGCCTTTATGCGCAGCTCTGGCTCCGGCAGTCGGGTGGCTTCCTCGCGCGTGAGGCGGCGGAGTAATTCGTCGAAGTCCCTCACATGCCCTGCGGGCATCCTCTCCCGTTCCGGAGGCCGGATGAGGGCTTTCCTTGCACGTCTGCTACCTGATGGATCGCTCAGGATGAGCCCCGAGGACGACGCAGAATGTAATCGACGCGAACTAGCGCTTGCCGCGGTGGTTATTTGCGAACGCCGGAATGCGGTGGGCGAGCAGCGCGCGCATTTCGCTGATGGCGTGGCGAATGTTGAAGAAGCGCGGCACTTGCGACTTATATTCGACGTAGGCGCGGCCGTAGCGCGCTTCGAGCCATGGCTCCTCCGTCATCGCCATCATCGCATAGACAATGACCAGGGCGCAGGCGAGAAGCGTCGCGTCCCACGACCAGGCGGCGAGCCCGAGTGTCGCGAAAGCGAGAATAGCCGTCGCGTATTGCGGGTTTCGCGTCCAGCGGTAGATGCCACTGGTTTCGAGACCGCTCGCCTGGCAATAGGTGGCTTTCCGGCCAAGGGACCAGAGCGTGTAAAGATATGCGACGCCTGCAGCAGATGAGACGGCTGCGAGCGTGATCCTGAGGGGGAGAACCGGACCTGAGGGGGTCGCCAGGAAGCGCTCGCTCGCGAGGATCAAGACCACGATATTCAAGATCCGGAAAAGCGTCCAGAAGGTGAAGCTTTTCAGTGATCCGACCGGGGGCGCAGGCCACATGCGCCAATCGCTTCTCACCCGTCCGGCCGTCATACCCGCAATCAGAAGAAACGCCGATGCGGCGCCGGCAATTGTCAGAAGCGTATCGATCGGCATGCCATCGTGCAGATTTGCGAAGCGACCCGACAGGAATGCAGCATTCGCGTGTCATGTGTGCGACAGAGCCGCGATGCCGTCAGGTGCGCGGAAACCCATCCGTCTGGCGTAACGCTTCGCCGAGGACCATCGCGGCGGCGATGGCAACGTTCAGCGATCTGAGGCTGGGTCGCATGGGAATCGTAATCCGCCCGTCGACCTTCTCGTGCACGGCGTCCGGGACGCCTGCGCTTTCGCGGCCGACCATCAGCGTGTCGTCCGGGGCAAATGTGAAATCGCAATGCGCAATGGTCGCCTTGGTCGTTAGTAGGATAAGGCGGCCCGGCGGTTGCGCCATCGCCGAGCGCTGCTGCAGGAAAATCTCGAAACTCAGGTGACGCGTGAGATCGACGAGTGGCAGGTAGTCGAGCGCAGATCGCTTCAAGGCCCTATCGCTCATATCGAAACCGGTCGGACCGATGACGTCGACGGGCACGCCCAAGCAGGCGCAGAGTCGGAGAATCGTTCCGGTGTTTTGTGCAATGTCAGGTTGATAGAGGGCGAGGCGCATGCGTCGCGGTCTGAGGCATGGCAGAGTTTCGTGTCCAGCATCACTGATGCGTTAAATTGCCTCTCGCTTTTTGCCGCGCTGCAGATTGCGAGAGACGCGAAACGCTGTCAAAACGATCAAACAGGGAAGAAACGAACGAACGAGAGTCTAAAAAGTGGGCAATCGGTGGAGGGAAACCTCCTAGGCAACCGATAAGCCTCGCGGCTCTGGTTCCCCAATGCGGGAGACACCCGTTGAGCACAGATGCCTCAGAGCCAGACCGCCGGGATTTCTTGGTGGTTGCAGGCAACGCATTCGCCGCTGTCGGCGCTGCTTCGCTTCTTTGGCCTTTCATTCAGCAAATGAACCCCGACGCCAGCACGAAGGCGCTATCGTCCGTCGAGGTCGATCTCGCCCCCGTCAAGGAAGGCCAGGCGATCACTGCGATGTGGCGGGGCAAGCCGATTTTCATCCGCAATCGCACGAAGGCGGAAATCGAGTCGGCCAAGGATGTGGACGTCAAGACGTTACCCGATCCCCTTGCGCGTAACGAGGATCTACCGACCGACGATCCGGCCACGGATGCCAATCGCACGAAGGCCGGACACGAGAACTGGATTATCATCATCGGAATCTGCACCCATCTCGGCTGCATCCCGAAGGGACAAGCCCTTGGGGATGATCGCGGTGAGTACGGCGGCTGGTTCTGCCCATGCCACGGCTCGCAGTACGACACTGCCGGACGTATCCGGAAGGGCCCGGCACCGCGGAACATGGAAGTACCGCCCTACGCGTTCACGACCGCGACCAAGATTAAAATCGGCTAGGAGGGGAAGAGCAGATGGGAGCGCACACCTCGACCTATGTGCCAACGACGCGCTGGGGAAAATGGTTCGACGAGCGCCTGCCGATCGCACGCGTCGTCAGGAACCAATTCATCGATTATCCGACCCCGCGAAACCTGAACTATCTCTGGACCTTCGGCGGCATTCTGACGTTGATCCTCGTCGGCCAGATCGTGACCGGCGTGATCCTCGCGATGCACTACCAGCCGAGCGCCACGGGTGCTTTCGATTCGATCGAGAAGATCCGGCGCGACGTGAACTACGGCTGGATGATCCGCGACTT
>CAYYDL010000615.1:0-2436 GCA_964470545.1 uncultured Hyphomicrobium sp.
GCGATGCTCGACTCTGACGAAGAGCACTGCCGAAACGAGCGTAATGATGTAGCAGGCGATGCTCTGGGCAGAGAGCCATCCCCACGATGCGCCCTGATCGAGCACAAGAACGAGCGTGCCGAGCACGACGGCGAGGACCGATGCGCCGAGCCAGTCGAAGTGCACGGTTTTCTGCTCGCCGCGGGATTCATTGATGAAGCGGATGGCCATGAGCATGCCAATGATTCCGATCGGGAGATTCACCAAGAACACGGAACGCCAGCCCAAGCTGTCGATAAGCGGGCCGCCGATAAGCGGGCCGAAGACAGTCGCCGCCGCGAACGAGGAGCTCCAGATGCCGAGCGCCTGCGCTCGCTCGCGGCCCTGCTTGAATGTGACCGCAAGGATGGCCATGGCGGTCGGGTAGTCTGCCGAGCCCGCGATCGCCTGAATGATGCGGAAGACAATCATGGACGAAAGATTCCAGGAAAGTCCGGCAAGCACCGAGCCGACGATGAAGATAGAGAAGCCGAGAATGTATATTTTCTTGCGTCCGAGCGTATCGCCGAGCTTGCCCCAGATGGGAACGAAGACGGCGTTCGCGATGATATATGCTGTCGCGATCCAGCCGGCCGAAGAAACGGAGATGCCGAAGTCATCGATGATTTTCGGCAGTGCAAGGTTCACGATCGTCTGGTCGAGGCGCCCCAAAAACGTTCCGACGATGACGGTAAGCAGGATAAGCCATTTGAGATTGTCTTTCTTGGCGGTTTTTTGTTCTTCCATACTGTGTATAGCGATCGGCCGGCCCGCGTTGCGGGCCGGCCGATGCGATTACTTGATATCGACCGTCAGCTTTGCCGACATGCCGTTCTTGAGTTCGGGGTATGCCGAAACGTCATAGCGCACTTTCACGTCGAAGATCTGCTCTTCGCGCTCGTCGGAAATGTTGAATACGACATCGCTTGCGTTCGCGGTCGGAGCGATGCTGTCGACAACGCCGTAGAATTTTTTGCTGCCGAATGCATCGACAGTGAATGAGGCTGTCTGCCCGACGGCGAGCTTGGAAAGGCCCTTGTTCTCTTCGATTTCTCCGACGACGCGGAGTTCTGACGGCTGGATCATGGAAACGACGGTCTGTCCGGCTGCGTAGGTCTGTCCGATGTCCTTGTCGATGCTGATGATCGTGCCTGCGACCTGCGAAGTGATGACTTCAGTGCCGACGCGGGCAAGCGGCGTGTTGGCGAGCACCTGGTCGCCGGCCTGGACATAGGTGTCGTTGAGCGTTCCGGCAGCGGTCGGGGAGAGATTGATGATAGGAGCGCTGATGGTCGAGTTCTCGATCGATACCGTCTGCAGTTTGTTGCGGATGACGAAGAAGCTGCCGAAAGCGACGAAGACAAGCACGATGCCGATGATGCTCTGCATCCATGGCTTTTTGAATACCGATTCCTTTTTTGCTGGTGTTTCCATAAATGAATGTATGAGTATTATTGGTATTTACTGTCCGAGCGTGACGACTTGTTCGCCCGCAGTGAGCCCGCTGACCACTTCATCCGTGTCAGTGCCGACAAGTCCGATGACGACCGGGCGGTTCTCGGTAGTTTTACCGTTCTTTACGACGACGAATGTCTGGCCGTTCTGCAGGAAGACGGCGCTCTTCGGCACGGTGAGGACGTTGTCTTTCTCGCTGCCCGCCAGGTTGACGGTCGCCGAAAGGCCCGGCTTTATGCGCGGATCATTGTCGCTGAACTGGTAAGTGACTTTGTAGCCGAGCGTTCCGTTCGCCTGCGTCGTTGCAGCCGGAGCGATCGAAAGGACGGTTCCTTTGAATGTCACGCCTGGTCCATAGGCGTCTGTCACGATGCTGACCGGTTCGCCGACAGTGACGAGTCCGAGATCTTTTTCCGAGACGTATGATTCGATCTGGAATCCTGTTTTTGACATTACGCTTAGGACCGGCGCATTTGCGGATACGATCTGTCCGGCGGTAACGTCGTTCACGTTCGTGATGACGCCGTTGATCGGGGAAGTAATGAAATCGTTTGCGAGCGAGCCCTGCGCTGTCTGCAGCGCGCCTTTCGCGCTTGCTACCTGGGCTTCAGCCGCGGCGATATCTTCGGGGCGCGCAGCGACTTTTACCTTGTCGAGCGCAGCCTCGGCCTGTGCGACTGCCGTCGTCTGGGTCTGCAGAGCCGTCTGATATGCGTTATTGTCTGCCGTGTAGTTCGGGCCTGCAGTGTTCGGAATGGAAATCGTCCATGTGGTCGCATCCGAAGAATTGCCTGAAGGGAAAAGAATGGAAAGTCCGGTCGAACCGATCGGCTGCGGAGCCTGAGCGCTGACCGTGCCGATTCCGCTTGCGAGGCCGGAAAGAGAGAAGTAGCTGTTGTCGCCCGACGGGTGCACGGTGATTATGATCGAACCTTCTGCGGTTCCGGTGTAGGAGCCCGAGAT
>CAYYDL010000616.1:0-13008 GCA_964470545.1 uncultured Hyphomicrobium sp.
AATGAAACCGCTGCATTTCAGGATTCAATGAAATATCGACGACGGTTACACGACATCTTTGCGACAACTACCGACTTGATCGAGAAGTTGCTGCTCATCCACACTTAAATAGATGAACGCTTTACGCCGTTTTTGAACATTTCTCCGCCGCGATCCGCCGACGTCTGACCCACCTCCATTATTCCCCGGACGCCATAAACATCAGGACTTTGTGGCGGCTCCGGAAAACCGTCGTACTGCGCCCGTTAAAATGTAGGCACCAATGAAGGCCGCCAGCGTCAGTCCTATGACGGACGGAAGTCCGTCGTTCATGTTGGCAGTCGTCAGAATTCCATAGGCTATGGCCGCGCCGATCAGCCCGCCCAACGCCGCAATGATCGTATTGAAAACGCCGCGCAGCGATAGGCCGTAAAGAATGCCAACGATCATCCCCGGATACATCGACGGCCAGAAATGCGGATCCATCTCTTTCGCTCCCTCCGAACTCCGTTCACCGGATAACGCATTCCCCGGCCCAGCGTGATTGATATCCATCAAAGCAAGATTTAGCCCCGGTGAGTCGTCCAATTCCGGGTCGGGCGCGGCAATTGGCGCGGAGATCATCCGGGCAGCGCCGCCCTTGCAGGTCCGCCCACGTCGCGTTACGGGCAAATGCTCAAGATCTGAGTTTGTCGGTGCAGTCTCGAATCGCCGCAATTTCAAATATTTCGAGCCGATGTTACATCTGACCAAAATGGACGGCCGCTTTTCCGGCAGCAAGGGATCGTGACGATGAATATTTGTATGGTCGGCGCAGGCTATGTTGGGCTTGTCTCGGCCGCATGCTTTTCGGATTTCGGCTGGACCGTGACGTGCGTCGACAAGGACCCGGAGCGGCTTGCAGAGATGAAAGCCGGACGATCGCCCATTTACGAGCCCGGTCTCGAAGCGCTGATGGAGCGAAATATCAAAGCCGGACGACTGCTCTTTACCGATGAGCTTGGTCCGGCCGTCGCGAATGCCGACGTCGTCTTTTTAGCGGTCGGAACGCCGATGCGGCGAGGCGACGGGTATGCCGACCTTTCCTATGTTTTTACGGCCGTCGAGGAAGCTGCCCCGCATCTTCAGGGCTTCACTGTCGTTACCACGAAATCGACTGTGCCTGTCGGGACAAGCCGTGAAATCGAACGTCGGCTCAAAGCCAAGCGGCCCGATGCCGACGTCGCTGTTTGCTCGAACCCCGAATTCCTTCGTGAGGGTTCGGCGATCCAGGACTTCACCCATCCCGACCGGGTTCTCGTCGGCACCGATGACGAACGCGCCCGCGAGGTGATGGGACGGCTTTACAAACCGCTGGCGCTCCGCGGCTCGCCTGTGATGTTCGTCGAACGGGAATCGGCCGAGCTCGCGAAGTACGCAGCCAACGCGTTCCTCGCGCTCAAGATCAGCTTCATCAACGAAATCGCGGACCTCTGCGAAAATCTTGGCGCCGACGTGCAAGAGGTTGCGTCTGCAATTGGCAAGGACCGCCGCATCGGCGACAAGTTCCTGCATCCTGGTCCGGGATATGGCGGCTCATGCTTCCCGAAGGACGTTTCGGCCCTAATCCGGACCGCCCGGGAGGCCAAATCGCCCGTGTCCATCATCGAGCAGGTCGACCGGGTCAATCATGAGCGCAAACTCGCCATGGCAATCCGCGTTGTAGAGGCAGCAGGTGGCTCCGTTCGCAACAAGACGATTGCGGTGCTTGGGCTCACGTTCAAGCCGAACACCGACGACATGCGTGACGCGCCGAGCCTCGTCATTGTTCCGATGCTGCAGGAGCGTGGCGCTACCATCCGGGCGTGCGATCCTCAAGGCCGGCGACAGGCCGAACCGTTGCTTCCGGGAGTCACATGGTGCGAAAATGCGCTCGAGGCGGCCGAGGGTGCGGATGTCCTGGTCATCATCACCGAATGGAACGAATTCCGTGCGCTAGACCTCGAATCCGTCAAAGAGGGAATGAAGGGCAAGACGATCGTCGATCTCAGAAACGTGTTCGACGCTGATGCTGCCCGCGAACTCGGCTTTAGATATACGGGCATCGGCCGGAGGCACGACCCGGCCTCGAAGTCGACCTTAGAGGAGGAGATCGCGCAGTCGGTGCCTCATGCGGTGCAAGCTGCAAAGTAGCTGACAAGGAATGAGCGTCCCTGCGGCAGCCGTCACCCTGGCGGCGTCCTAGCATCCCTCACATCCCATTGAAATAACGAAATAATCTAGGCTTTATCATTTTTTATTCGGCGCGCCGCTATCCATGACGACCTCGCGCAAGCTTCAGGTAGGAAGCTCGCCGCCAAAGCGCGAGGGAATCTCCTTTCATGGCAGCGACGAAAACCACTGCGAGCGGTGGCATCGACCTTGGTCTCGGTCAGCGCGATGCGGGCCTGGCCGTCGGCGTCGTCGGCATCCTGACCATTCTCTTCCTGCCTCTTCCGGCCTTCATGCTAGACCTGGGGCTGGCTCTCTCGATCGCGCTCGCTATCGTCATCCTGATGGTGGCGCTGTGGATCCGGCGACCGCTTGAGTTCTCCGCTTTTCCGACAATCCTGCTGATCGCAACGTTGCTTCGACTGTCGCTCAACGTTGCGACGACGCGCCTGATCCTGTCGGAGGGCGCAGAAGGACCGACGGCCGCCGGTCACGTCATCGCTGGCTTTGCGCAGTTCGTGATGGGCGGCAATTTCGTCATCGGCATCATCGTCTTCATCATTCTCGTCACGGTCAACTTCGTCGTCATCACGAAGGGTGCGACCCGTATTGCGGAAGTCGGTGCGCGGTTCACCCTCGACTCGCTGCCGGGTAAGCAGATGGCCGTCGACGCCGATCTGTCGTCCGGCTCGATCGACGAAAAAGAAGCCATTCGCCGACGTCGGGAACTCGAAGAGGAAAGCCAGTTCTTCGGCGCTATGGACGGCGCCTCCAAGTTCGTGCGCGGCGATGCCATTGCGGGCCTTATCATCACTGCCGTCAATATCTTCGGGGGCATCATCATCGGCGTGACGCAGCACGACATGCCGTTCGACCACGCCGTCGACTCATTCGTCAAACTTTCGGTCGGCGACGGTCTCGTGACACAGATGCCGGCGCTTATCGTTTCGCTCGCGGCGGGCCTTCTTGTCTCCAAAGGCGGCACGCAGGGATCAACGGAAGGCATCATCATCGCGCAGCTCGGCAACTATCCGCGTGCGCTGATGGTCGCCGGCGGCGTCATGTCGTTGCTTGCGCTCGCGCCCGGATTGCCGCTTCTGCCCTTTGCCGTGCTCGGCGGTGTTCTAACATTTGTAAGCGCTGGCCTTTTGCGCGAAAAGGCCAAGACGGAGCAAGCTGCAGCGCAGGCGAAAACGACGACCCAGCAACCCACTGCCGAGGAACAATCGCGGCAGTCGATCCGTGATCAGCTCAAGACGACCGAAATCGAGATCTGCTTCGGCAAGCAGATCTCGACGGTGCTGATGCGGCCGACCAGCGATCTCCCGCAACGCGTCGCGAAAATGCGGCGCAAGTTCGCGAAACAGTATGGGTTTGTCGTTCCCGAGATCCGGCTCACGGAAGATCTCTCCGTCTCGCCCAAGAGTTATCAGATCAAGGTCCACGGTACGGTCGTCGCGAGCGCGGAACTTCGGCTCGGCGATGTGCTCGTCGTCGTCGGCGATGGGCCGAAGCCGGAAGCGCCCGGTGACGAGACGCGCGAACCCGCGTTCGGCATGAAGGCGCTCTGGATACCCGACATTTTCACGAACGCGCTGAAACGCGACGGTTTCGTTCCGGTCGAAAACACGTCGGTTCTGCTCACGCACGTCGCTGAGGTCATCCGCAACAGCCTGGCGCAGCTCTTCTCGTATCGCGATCTTCGGGCTCTCCTCGAACGGCTCGATCCCGAATACCGCAAGCTGCTCGAAGAGATCTGCCCTTCGCAAATTTCCTACTCCGGCCTTCAGAGCGTGCTCAAAATGCTTCTCGCCGAGCGGGTCTCAATCCGGAACTTGCACCTCATTCTCGAAGCGGTTGCCGAAATTGCGCCGTTCTCGCGCAAGGCCGAGCAAATTTCCGAGCATGTCCGCATGCGTCTCGCGACGCAGATTTGCGGCGATCTCAGCGAAGGCAACTACCTCAAGGTCGTCCGGCTTGGAAACAAGTGGGAGCTGGCGTTCCATCAGGCTCTCAAACGGGACGTGAAAGGCGAGGTTGTCGAATTCGACATCGAACCGCGCCTGATCGAACAGTTCGGTGCCGATCTTGCGCGCGTCGTGCAGCCGCTGATGGATGCCGGACATCAATTCGTTCTCGTGACGGCAGCGGAAACTCGGCCCTACGTCCATACCGTGACCGAGCGACTCTACGGGACGCTGCCGGTCCTTTCACATCTTGAGATCAGCCGCGGTGTCCAGATCCAGTCTCTTGGCTCCGTCTCATGACGGCCTTCGCGCATGAGACGCTGCTCGTTCCACTGCTTGTCTTCTGCCGCGTCGGCGCCTGTTTCATGGTGCTACCGGGAATCTCCAGCGACAGGATTCCCATTCAGCTTCGGCTCTTCGCCGCGATTGCAGTAGCGCTCGCATTGACTCCGCTGGTTTACGACGATGTGCGCCCTGCCACCGGGGAAGCGCCGAGCAATCTGCTGGAGATGATCGTCATCGAAACGCTCACGGGAATTCTCCTGGGTTTCCTGGTGCGCATTCTATTTCTGGCACTTGAGTTTGCGGCAACCACAATGGCGAATCTTGCAGGATATGGGTCCGTCTTTTCTCACGCGGTCGACAACAATGATCCCTCGTCTCCCTTCGCGTCTCTCGTTACCACGCCCGCCGTTGTGCTGTTCTTCATCACTGATCAGCACGTCAACGTCATTCGCATGCTGCAAAGGTCATATATGACGCTCAAGGTCGGACTGGCGATTGCGGCGCCTCCGAACCTGCAGATGATCGTGTCGACGTGCGATTCAGCCTTTCGGTTGACGCTGCAATTGAGCGCAGCCCTCCTCGTCTATTCGCTGACGGTCAACCTGGCATTCGGCTTCCTGAACAAGATGGTCCCGCAAATTCCGATCTACTTTGTATCGGCTCCTTTCGTCATTCTCGGCGGACTTATCATCCTTCTGCAAATCGACAAAACGATGTTGGAGATCTTCTCGTCTCTCGTGACCCAAGCGATCCAGAACATCGGCCAAAATGGCTAGATCATCCAAGAAAATCCGTCGCCTCGTCGACCTCTTTCACGATCTCGAGATCACTGAACGGGCGAAAGTCGGCGAACTGACCCGTCGTTTGGATGAACTTCGTTCCGCACAGGACGCGCTTCTTGCAAGCCTCGCGGATCCTTCCGAGCGGATGGAGCCGTTTCTCGGGCTGATTTCGCGCAGTGTCGGCAGCATGGAACAACGCCTCCACCGCCTGTCAAAAGAGCATGAGGCGGCTGTCAAGCGATATGCACAAGCCGCAGCTCACACGCACGGTGCGGCTGCTGTGCTGTCCGAAGTTCGCTCGGAAGAGCAACGCAAGGGGGAGCAGAAAGATCTTGAGGCCCTGCTGGAGTTTCAGCAGTCCATCGCGCTGCAAGGCCGGTGTAAGTAAAAAGGTCCAACCTGATACGGTCGCTTCATTCCGTACGAAAGATTGCATGCCGATCATATCTTCACCATCCGCGGCCGATCAGGCTTTATGGGCCGCCCGGCAGACCGTCAGGACAGCGGATTCGGAAACCGCCGAGGCTGCAACGACCGCGACTTCGGTTGGCGATGTTCAGGCGAGCGAAGCGCGCGCCAGCAAGATGAAGGATGTCGGCCAGCAGTTCGAGGCACTTTACCTTCGGCAGATGCTCGAGGAGTGGATGCCGAAAGATTCCGAAGATCTTTTTGGCGAAGGCACAGCAGGCTCGGTTTGGCGCTCCATGCTTGCAGACAGCATGGCGACAACGCTTTCGAAATCGGGAGCGATCGCAATTGCAAAAATGGTCTTTAAGACTGAACCTACCGGTTCTAAAGGAAAATAAGCATGAGCACTGCGATGCTCGACCCCAAAGCACGCTCCCCTCAATCCCCGGCGGGGGCCGTCGCTCGCGCGGCCGGCGCCAATATCGGCGAACGGCGCGCGCCTCCTCCGCCGCGGCCGTCCGTGCACGATGCCGATGCGGCGCGTGCTATGGTTTTCGCCGTCATTCGCCGAATTGAAGGATATCTCGACGAAGAGACGACTGCCCTCGATAAAAATCCGAGCTTCGACCTCAAGGTCTCTAACGATCGCAAGAGTCAGGGCCTTGTCGATCTCAACCAGGCCATGCGGCGACTTCGCAGCAGCGATATCGATCAGGACCTCGAACAACGTCTGCAAGACTTTCGCAGGAAGCTCGCAATCAACCTGCGGAAGATCCGGCTGCATCTCGATGCCGTGAAAGAAATCACCGCAATGCTTTCGGACGCCATTCAGAGTGCAGAGTCGGACGGCACCTACACGCGGCATATCGGACCCTATCGGAGTGAATTTTGATCCGATCTCTCGTCCTGGCTATTGTCACTTGTCTTTCGACCTTGAGCGGCATCTATGGCGCGGTGTCGCTGAAGGCAAGTGCCAGAACGGCGGGTCACGAAGATGCGCAGAGCAAGCTTCAGGTGATGAAGACGCGCATGGTCAGCATACCGATCCTGACGGACGGTGAGGTCCTCGGCTACGTCGTCACGCGACTGCAGTTCGTTGCCGACACGGATCTCGTGAAGCTCAGTTCGATCCAGCCAGATGTCTTCGTCGCAGACGAGGCGTTCCGGCAGATCTATGAGACCGCGCCGAAGGACATGAAGGCGGGGCGCCGGCAGGAGATGAAAATTCTTGCCGAAAACATCCGGACTGGTGCCAACAAGCGGATCGGCCATGACGTCGTCAAGGACGTCATGATCGACAGCTGGGCCTATCTTTCCAAGCAAGATATGATGAGAACCAATGACCGCAATTGACAGCGACTTCGGCTTCGATGCCGTCTTTCGCAAATCTGCAGCAGAACTCAAGTTGCGCCTCGCCAGTGACGCCGCGCTTGATGATGCGCCTGCCGCGGGCGGGCATCGCGGCGGGGCCGCGATCTGGTCAGTCTTCGCAAGCCTTGGTATGCTCTCTCTCGCGATGCTCACAATCGGCTATTTGGCGCTGCTGTCTGATACGCCCGAAATCTGGATCCATCGTCTTGTGGCGTTGGCCATCACGCAAAGCGCTTTGATCGGCATCGTCGCGATGAAGCTTCTGCCGCTCATCGAACGTCAGCGATCACTCATCACGATCAGAACCGGCGATGACAGATCGATTCCTTCGATCGAGGCGCCGCGCAAGTCGTCTCCAGCGCGTATTGAACCTCTCCCTCCCCCGTTGCCGGAACCACGCAAGCCGGTGATCGGTGGACAGCTCGCAGGACGTGATTATCTCGAATACGACGACGGGTCGATCGAGATCGATACACTGGTCGGCCGTCGGCGCTTCGTTTCCATCGAGGCCGCGCGCGATTTCGTCGGCTCTTGAAGAGCTCAGCCGGTCATCGGCCAGTTGCCGAAGTCCTCGAACTCGCCAGTCACATCGTCTACTTGTGTTTTCTGACCGGTTAGCCGTCCACAGAGGTCCGCGAGTTTTACCACCTCCGACGCGGCAGCGACGTCAACCTTCCAGTCGGGGGAGGCATCCTTGGCCAGACCGCGCAGAAAGTCTGCCACTGCCCCCAAATTTTGGCAGAGCCGATCCAGGTTTTGCAATTCATAGATCGACTGCGAACCGTCAAATGCTCCGGCAACGACGAGATTGCCGATCAGATTCTGGAGATCGCCAGCGGCATCCGACAGCATTCGGACTTCATCCGATACCGTCCGCAGAATGTCGGGGACTGCCACGTGAGCGCCGCGCTCACCTTTGTCTTTGCGGATACCATCGTCCATTATATTCCTTCCCCCGGGCCAGCCCCGACTAGAAAAGTTCCAGTTCGCCAGCGTTCGTGTCGATCGTGGGCATCGGAAGCCTTTTCGGCTGTTCCACTTCCTTAGACCCGACGAGCAGAATTTGACGGGCGCGCCCCGATACGGGCCAGTATTGGATCCGCCGTCCTTGCGGACCGCCAGTGCTGCCACCGACATAAGCTATGCCTTCGGCCTCGAGGAAGCGTTGCGCGAAGTCGGCGTTGTTCTTTCCGATATCCGAATGCGACCGTACCGTTCTTGCGCCGCCGAACAATTTCGCTTCAAGGCGATCGCGACGCGCGCCAGCCTTCAGCAAACCGTTCACAAGCATTTCCATCAGGTGAACGCCGACACGTTCGGCTTCCGCATTTTTTCCGCGGCTCAAGTCACCAGGGAGAAGAAAATGATTTATGCCGCCGACGCGGACGAGCGGATCACGGATGCAAGCCGCGACGCAGGAACCGAGAATGGTCGTCACCATGACGTCCGGGTCCGCGGTCACGTAAAATTCGCCTTGGATGATGTGAACGCGCTTTTCCGCCGAATGGGCCGAAGTCATGTCAGTTTCCCGACCACGGCCTCGATGCAGGTTTTCAGTTGCGGCACCGAGAACGGCTTGGCCAGAAAATTGTTGAGGCCCCATTTCTTGCCTTCGTCGATGAGAGCCTTGTCGCCTTTGCCCGTAACCAGGATGAAGCCGACTTTGCTTGTGGGCGTATGCTGGCGCAACGCGCGAAGCAGCTGGATGCCGTCGATCTTCGGCATGTTGAAGTCAGAGATGACGAGATGACAGGGCGCCGTCATCATCATCTTCAGTCCTTCCTCGCCATCTTTGGCGACCTTGAAGGATTTCAATCCGATCTGGTCTAGGCCATCCGTCAAAAGCGCTCGGCTGACCGAGGTATCGTCGACGACCAAAATGGACAGTTGCTGCATCGAGGGCATGCTCAAGCCTCCTAGTGCTGTTTGTTCGTTGCCGTTTCTGAAATGATGGCCGGAGCCAATCGATCGAGAGGAAGTTGTTTTTCGACGGCACCTATCTCAAAGGCCACCTTCGGCATTCCATAGACGATGCAGCTCGCTTCGCTTTGACCGAAGGTCTTCGCTCCGGCGTTGCGCATCGATAGTAATCCAGCGGCGCCATCCTTTCCCATGCCAGTCAAAATGACGCCGACCGCATGACCTTTGCAGGAACGTGCAACCGAGTCGAAAAGGACATCGACCGAGGGGCAATGCCCGTTGACCCGCTCTCCCGATTTCAAGCGGCAGCGCAAGTCGGCGGTAATTTCCAGGTGCTCGGTGCCCCCGGGAGCGAGATAGACATTCCCCGGCATAATCTTTGCGCGATCGGTTGCTTCCTGCACCTTCGGAGCACACATCCTGTCCAGACGGTTTGCGAAACTCTTCGTGAAGGTCGGGGGCATATGCTGCGTGATCACCGTCGGCGGGCAATTTTCCGGAAAGCCGGAGAGAACCTGCATCAGAGCTTCGACCCCACCGGTCGAAGCGCCGATCGCAACGATGCGGCCGTCAGATACATAACTTTCGTGCTGGGCACGCTGGCATTGGGCCGTTCGGGATGTGCTCTCGGATCTGACCAGCGGACGGACGCGCACCGACGCTGCGATTTTGACCTTATACGGCAGCTCTTCGAAGCTGTGCTCGTTGCCGGGTCGCGGCTTCTCGATACAATCGATCGCGCCGATTTCGAGAGCTTGAATCGTCTCATCCGCACCGCGGCCGGTCAGAGTCGAGACCATGACGACAGGCATGGGGCGAAGACGCATGATCTTCTCAAGGAACTCGAGACCGTTCATGTTGGGCATTTCGACGTCGAGCGTCACCACGTCCGGATTCAGCGCCTTGATTGCCTGACGCGCCTGGAGGGGATCTTCCGCCTGACCGATGACTTCGATATCGGGGTCTTTCATCAGCGCGGTCGCGATCAAGCCACGCATCGTGGCGGAATCATCGACGACCAGAACTTTCACTTTTTTCGTCATGGCGCGGTGCCCTTCTTCCGATAGCTCGTGATACCATCGGGTGAAAGCAGTGCGTTGGCGGGTCCGGAAATGCGTTCCGAGTGCCCGATATAGAGTGCGCCTTGTCCATCGAGCAGACGCGTTAGCCGGGACCAAATCGTGCTTTGCGTTTCGCGATCGAAGTAAATCACGACATTTCTGCAAAAAATGGCGTCGAAGGGTCCGCCAAACGGCCAGGATCCCATCAGATTCAATTCGCGAAAGGAGACCAGCGCGCGCACCTCATCTGCGATTTGCATCATCGCTCCGCGATTGTCTCCCGGCACCGACTGAAACCAACGGGCGCGCAAGTTCGCCGGCACGTCCTTCACTTCTTCCTTTTGATAGCACCCGGCTTTGCCACGTGCGACGACGTGTGGATTGAGGTCGGTCGCCAAAATGCGGATGTCGAGCGACGCGGCGTCCGGAATGACGGACAAGACCGTCAGCGCCATCGAATATGGTTCCTGTCCCGTCGAGCAGGCCGCGGACCAGAGTCGGATGCGCCTTCCGCGTCGCGCCGATTCGACCAGCGGAGAAATGATCTCGGTTCGTAAATGTTCGAAGTGGTGCGGTTCACGGAAGAAGCGTGTGACGTTTGTCGTCAGCGCCGCGATCATGCTTTCGCGTTCGTCGTCATCCTCGCGGACGGCGGCACAATAATCCGAAAACGTTTTTATGCCGAGCGCACGCAAGCGCTTTGCGAGGCGCGAATAGACCAGTGTCGCCTTCGATGGCGGCAGGTCGATACCTGCCTCAGCTTTCGCTATCTGCGCGATCTCCCGGAAGTTCGCATCAGAAAAAGCGAATTCGCCGGTCTGTAGAACATCGGAAGCAGACGACATGCTTGCGGTCATGCGGCGGCCTTCGCGCTGACCGGCAACACGCAATCGAGCGCGACGATGCTGATCATACGTCCGTCTACCGCATAAACGCCCTTGACGAACGTTTTAGCCAAATCGGAAGCGATGTCCGGCGTCGGCTGCATCGAGGCTTCCGAGACGGTGAGGATATCCGACACTGCGTCGACCAGAAGGCCGATCACCTGCTGCTGCACCTGCACGACGATGATGACGCTTCTCGCCGTCGGCTCAGTCAGTCCCAGACCAAAGCGCATGGCGAGATCGACGATCGGCAGTACCGCACCCCGTAAATTGATGACGCCGCGGACATAGGACGGGGCGTGCGGTAGCGGCGTCGCCTGGGTCCAACCGCGAATTTCGCGGACGCCCATGATGTCGATGCAGAATTCCTGCGATCCGACGCGAAAGGCGACAAACTCAAGGTTGGCTGAGTTGGCGGGCGAAGTTACGTCCTGCATTGTTCTTATCCTCCTGTCCCATAGCGCAGTTCGTCGCTGGACTGACCTTCGAAAGATCCGGCAACCAATGCGTCCACGTCGAGAATGAGGGCGACGCGGCCATCACCGAGAATCGTGGCAGCAGCAATTCCTGCAACCGTGCCGTAGTTCGCTTCGAGACTCTTGATGACGACTTGGCGTTGATCCTGGATCGAATCGACAAGCAGTGCGTTCCGCGCCCCACCGTCGGTTTCGACCAGAATGGCAACGCTGCGTTCCGGATCCGCGAGGGTGCCACGAAATCCAAGTTGAGTTCCGACGTCGATCAATGGCACGAACGTGTTGCGGATCGCCATCACACGGCCTTCGGCGCCCAGGGAGTGAATTTCGCCTTTCTTCGGCTTCAGCGTTTCGACGATGGCTGTCAGCGGAACGACCAACGTCTGGCCGGCGACCGAGACCGCCATGCCGTCAAGGACCGCCAGTGTCAGCGGAAGGCTCATGGAAAATGTCGAGCCCTTGCCCGGGCGCGAAGCGATCGACATGCGGCCGCCCAGGGCCAGAATCGAGCGTTTCACAACGTCCATCCCGACGCCACGCCCAGAGATATTGGAGATCGTCGCAGCGGTCGAAAAGCCTGGCAGGAAGAGCAAGTTGTCGATGTCGCTATCGGAGAGCTGGGCATCGGGTGAAATCAGGCCTTTCTTGATGGCGGACGCGCGCACCTTCGGCCGATCGATCCCGGCGCCATCGTCGGATATTTCGATGACGATCCGACCGGAGCGGTGTGCGGCACTCAGACGAACCGTTCCTTCGGCCGGCTTTCCGGCGGCGACGCGCGCTTCCGGCGACTCGATGCCATGGTCTACGGCGTTGCGGATCATATGCGTCAGCGGCTCCGCCAAGCGCTCGACGACCGTTTTATCGACTTCCGTTGCCTCTCCGTCTGTCTTGAGCCGGACCTGCTTGCCAGTGGCATCCGCGACTTCGCGGACAATGCGCGACATGCGCTGGAACAACGGCTTTACCGGCTGCGCACGGATCGCCATCACGCTTTCCTGAATCTCGCGCGTCAACTGCTCGAGCTCCTCCAGACCGATGACAACCGACGACGATGCTGCGAAATTCGCTTCGATCACGCGTTGCGACAGCATCGCCTGATTGATGACGAGTTCCCCGACGAGATTGATCAGGCGGTCGACGCGGTCGAACTCCACGCGGATCGTCGTCTGGGCCGGGACGGCGACGGTCTTTGGCGCTTCGGCAACTTGTGTCGCCGGGGCGGCAGCTTCGGGCGTCGGAGTGTCCGCGGCCGGTGGCGCTGAGGCAAGAGACGAGTCGGCTTCAACGGGCGTATTTTCCGCCGGGGGCGTTGCAACTTCTATCTCCGGTTCGGCCGCCGGCGCATTTCCGAGCGCCTGTGCCAGGAGAGCCGCGATATCTGCATCCGAAACCTCCGGCTGGCCATCCGTTTCGATGCTGATGTCGGCCTCGCCTTCGACGAATTCGAAGACCTCCCGAACAGCTTCGATCGGTGATTCGGAAGACAGGCGAATGCTCCATGAGAGGTAGGCGCCTGCCTCGTCGATCGCATCCAGGCTTGGAACTGCGCTCGCATCGCAGCTGACCTCAGCCTCGCCGAGGCGCGACAGCTCGCGGATGATCAACGCCGCTTCGTTGGCGTTCGCATAAAGCTCGGTGTGAGGCGTAAACTGAATGCGGTATTCGTGACGGGGCGCTGCGAC
>CAYYDL010000617.1:0-1583 GCA_964470545.1 uncultured Hyphomicrobium sp.
TTGTTTCAACCACGCATTAAGACGAGCGCGATCGACCTTTTGATCCGACGGGACGGCTGCGTTGGGCACACCTTCATCACCGACAGGTTTCGTATATGTCCCGTGTGACGGCAGATCGCCTGCCACGATACAGCTGCTGCATTCCACAAGCGGAACGCCGTAATCGCGCAAAATTTTCTCGATCTCTCCATTTTTAGATACGAGCGCCAGATCGAATTTATATTTTAAAATCCAATCGACCCTCCTAAGGCCGATGGTGAGGTCGAATTCGAGTGGCACGTTATCTTCGTCAAGATTGACCGGCTGGACGACAAGAGGCTCGCCTTTCATTGTCTTGAGCCAGCCGGCGAACGGTCCCCACACGGCTGCGACGTCGAGCTTTCCGTCGACGACGTCCTGGACCTGCCGCCAAGGCTGCGCCGCCGGATCGAGATCGCCGTCGTGACTGACGACATGAAGCGTGACGTTTTCGCGAATTCCGCGTTCCGCCAGGGCCATTCGGATGCCGGAGGTCTGATACGTTCCGATCTTCAGCGTCTTGAGTTGCGGATCGTCGAGATTATCGATCTTCAAACCGCGGTCGCTCCGATACGCGAGCACATAGGTCGTCCTATAGTTCGGTTCCGTCTCGAGGACCCGCTCGAATCCTGTCGGAAGGTCGAGAAGGACATCGCATTCGCCGGAGTCGAACGTTTGGCGCGTGATGCCCCGATCGAGATATGGCCGCCAGAAATAGGTGACGTAGGTACCCATCTCCGCCGCCACGAGTTCGATGATCTTGTTCTCGTATCCGGCGCGATGGATATCGGAGAGCGGCAGGTTTCCAGGGTCTCCGCAAACACGCAACCCCGAAATCTGCCGCTGGATCGCGGCTTTCTTGAGCGCGTTGTGGTCCGCTGAGGTCAGCGGCATCTGCGCTTCAAGATGCGCGAGCGCGGTGTCGAGGCGAGCCTTGTCCTTGCTGCTCGCAGCATCGCCGGCAGAACCAATACTGGAAAATGACGACATCGCGATCGTCACGATGCTCGCTACCCATAGGCGGCGAGAACGAATGCTAGCAGGGCCACGAATCATTGGCGAACTCACGCGAATTGCAAAATCGGTTTCTGTTGGCGCGTCCGTCGCAGATGAAGGCACCCGGCGAAAATCGCCGAGTGCCGCCGGTCGTCTACGAGAAGGAACCTCAATCCATCACGCGGAACGTAAAGAGCGTTCCGGCTTGGGGGATCTTGTCGAGGTTCGCCGCTTTGGTCATGGCCGTCGCACCGATCGCGCCGAACTTGTCGCTCAGATCGAGTCCAGCCGTCACCGGCACGCCAATCCAGCCGCCGAGGCCGCAAAGGATCGACACATATTGCTTACCTTTCACCTCGTAAGTGATCGGGTTGCCGATGATGCCTGATGCGAGCTTGCGCTCCCAAAGCACCTTGCCGCTGTTACGATCGACCGCGCGGAAGTCGCCGCCAAGCGAACCGTAGAAGAGCAAGCCGCCCGCTGTATTCAGGGTGCCGCCCCAGTTCGGATAGGGATCGGGGATTTCCCAATCGGTCTGGCCGGTCAAGACGTCGAACTTCTTGATCTTG
>CAYYDL010000618.1:0-10353 GCA_964470545.1 uncultured Hyphomicrobium sp.
CCCTTCGAGTGAATAGAGAGTCGCGTTGAGTTAGCGTCCAGGAGTTTCGTATGCGTTTTTCCCCGGTATATCGCGGCGGCTCGGCGCAGCTTTCTACGTGAAATTCGTGCTTGTCGGCCTCCTCGCGGGGGCGGCATCAACCCTTGGGGCGCCTGACACCTAGGCCCAGTTCGTCTGCGACAGCCCCGCGTCGGTGAGAGCGGCGCCGGCGCCAATGCCAATGGAAGCACTGGGAATATGGCCTGCGGATCCAACGCGAGCGCTGTGGGCAGCACGCTAAACAATCTAGTGCCCGCTAACACCGCGGTAGGCACCAATTCGAATGCCGGCGGCAGCCTTAGCGAGGTGCATTACCTTCGATCGCCAACCGAAGAGTCGATGCGTCAAGCTCAAAGCATGACAATGTCTCTCCGACGTCGGGCTCCGAGGCAAAGAATGCACGAGGGCGATCAAGAACCAAAGCCTCAACGTCGCCCGCCGAAATGCACCGGCCTTCGTATCCGGGCGGGGTGCCTGTGATCAGCGACGTCGAGACATAGTATCCATAGCGGCGGCATTCACGGCCTTGATCAGCTCGGCGCGGATCACTCTGCTGCTTCAAGGTTCTGCAATTCGAGAATGGTTTTAATTTCGGCACGGCAGGATCCGCAGTTGGTCCCGGCCTGGAGCGTCTCTCCGATCGCGGCGACCGTTCGGCAGCCTTTTCGTGCTGCGGCTGCGATTTCATTGATACCGACGCCGAAGCACGAGCAGACGGTCGCGCCTTTATCGGCACCGCCCGCGCCGGGACGTCCTGCGATGATCTTGAAACGCTCGGCACTAGGATGGCAAGCCTCGAGTTGCGCGACGGCCCAATCGCGCGAGACTGCTACCGGCTCGGGTGCGAGAAAGAGCGCACCCAATAGCATTTCGTCGCAATAGCGCGCGAAACGATAGCAACCACTTTGGCGATCAAGAAAAGCGATCGTCTCTGCCCGTGGCGAAACGCCAAAAAGTGCGTCAGCGAATGACGCCCAATCTTCGCGCGAGTCTGCAAATCCAAGCTCGAGACGCCAACCTTGCCTACACTTAGCGATCGCCCAATATTCTGCATCGACGTTCTCCGGCTTACGAGCAAGGACCGCGAAGCCGTAGGTCGAGGCTGCGAAGCGTTCCATGCGAACAGCGACGTTCTTTGAGGCGGGCTGACCGGAAATCGGATCTACGACTGGCGGCACCAGCGTATCGACACGCGCTTTCGATGCAAATTGATCCGTCCAATGCATCGGGACGAAGATTGAACCACGCTGTTGACGCGCCGAAATTAGTGCGCGGACCAGAATGGCGGCGGAACCGGTTGACACGCGGATAATGTCTGCATCCTTGATGTTGTAGTGAGCGGCATCGTCGGGGTGAATTTCCGCAAATGGCTCACCGTAGTGTTGTGAGAGACGTTGACTTTTTGCGGTCCGCGTCATCGTATGCCAATGATCGCGAACGCGGCCGGTATTGAGTGTCATTGGGAATGCGGTCACTTGCTTGGGAGGAGCCGTCATTTCCAAAGACAGAAAACGCGCTTTCTTATCGGGCGTGAAGAAATTTCCGTCGGCGAAAAAACGCGCAATTTGAACGCCACCAGCCGGTCGCGGCCATTGAAATGGCTCGAGGCGATCGAACTCCGCCTCGGAGATATCCGCATATTCTCCGATATCGAAATCCCGCGTTCCGTCGTTCTCAAATACAGAAAGAGCGGCGTGTTCTGCAAAAATCTCCGAGGGTGCCTTGAAATCGAACGCGGCGTCGAAGCCCATGCGCTTGGCAACTTCGGAGACGATCCACCAATCGGGTTGAGCTTCGCCCGGAAGAGGCAGGAAGGCCCTTTGCCGGGAGATACGCCTCTCGGAGTTGGTGACGGTACCGCTCTTTTCTCCCCATGCCGCAGCAGGAAGGCGAACATGCGCGAGACGTACCGTGTCCGTTTTGGCGATCGCATCGGATACGACGACGAACGGGCAATTTCGAATGGCCTCCTCGACGCCAGCTGCATCCGGCATTGAGGCGACGGGGTTTGTTGCAATGATCCAGATCGCCTTGACGCGGCCGTCTGCGACTGCGCGGAACATATCGACGGCTTTGAGGCCGGGCTTTGCCGCGATCACAGGTGAGTGCCAGAAGCGTTGGACGCGATCACGGTCTTCGGGTTGCTCCAACTCCATATGAGCGGCGAGCGCGTTCGCCAGACCGCCAACCTCGCGGCCCCCCATAGCGTTCGGCTGACCAGTAACCGAGAACGGCCCCATGCCAGGCTTGCCTATGCGCCCCGTGGCGAGATGACAATTGATGATGGCGTTGACCTTGTCTGTGCCGGAGGACGATTGATTGACACCCTGACTGAAGACGGTGACCGTTTTTTCGGTCCTGGCGAAGAGGTCGAAGAAATCTCTGAGCAGCGAATGCGACAGGCCGGTTCGCTCGACGATCGTCAGGGCGTCGACGGCTTGAGCAGCGCGATGAGCGTCTGAGAATCCCGATGTGTGCGAGGATATAAATGTTTCGTCGATCGCTCCTGTGTCTACCAGATGCTTCAGCAATCCGGTGAAGAGCGCCACATCGCCATCGGGCTTTATCTGCAAATGCATCTCTGCGATCTGGGCCGTCATCGTGCGGCGTGGATCGATCAGAACGATCTTCATTGCCGGCCGCTTCTCTTTTGCGGCGGCGATGCGCTGGTAGAGAACCGGATGGCACCACGCGAGATTCGAGCCGACGAGTACGATCAGATCCGCAAGTTCCAGATCCTCATAGCAGCCGGGCACCGCATCGGAGCCGAACGCTCGCTTGTGACCGGCAACTGAAGATGCCATGCACAACCGCGAGTTCGTATCGATGTTCGCGGAGCCGATGAAGCCCTTCATCAGCTTGTTGGCGACGTAATAGTCCTCGGTGAGTAGCTGGCCGGAGACATAGAAAGCAACGGAATCTGAGCCATGCTCGGCAATCGTTTCGGAGAACCGCGCCGCCACAAGGTCAAGGGCTGCACCCCAACTCGATCTTTGTCCGTCAACTTCGGGATAGAGAAGACGATCGTCGAGATCGATCGTTTCGCCGAGCGCTGAACCCTTGGAGCACAGCCTGCCAAAGTTCGCCGGATGATCCGGATCGCCGCGCACCGAGATCTGGCCGTCCGGCGAGACGTTCGCAATAATCCCACAGCCAACGCCGCAGTACGGGCATGTGGTCTTGATGGATCGAGGCGCGTTCATTGGGGACCGCACCTCACGCTGCGCGATCGGCTTCGGTGGTGAGGTCGATGAAGATCCGCTGACCATCGACCTTGACCGCAATGGTGCGCACGGAACCTTCATCGGCGCCTAGCGCTTTGCCGGTCTCCAGCGAGATAACCCAGTTGTGCAGTGGGCATGTCACGGCCGTGGCATGCACGATGCCCTGACTCAGTGGGCCGCCCTTATGGGGGCAATGGTCTTCGATCGCGAAGATACGATCCTCCGCTGTGCGAAAAATCGCGATCTTGCCATGCGGAGTTTCGACACAGCGCGCACCACGCCGCGGAATATCGGTGATGGTGCCGATCAGGAACGAGCGCATCTCGTCACTCCGCCGCTTGCGCAATGCCGATGGTCGCCATCGGCTTGAACTCATGCTTGTGCAGGCCGGAAACGCGTTCCGACCACGGGTCAACCTGTGCAAATTTCTGCGAGTGGACGAAGCGGTCGAAGTAGCCTTTTCGCTTGCCGAGATCGCCGAGGATCTGCCGACGAATCTCGTCGATCGTCACGCGCTTTGCCCATTTGTAGATGCGCTCGAGATAGCGCCCCTGCTCGCGGTACATCTGGACGAGCGCGACGATCACTTCGAGCGCTTCGTCCTCCGTTTTTACGAGGCCCAGCACTTCGGTGCCCTTGATGTCGAGACCGGCTGCGCCAGCGAAATGAATCTCGTATCCGGAATCGACGCAAATGATGCCCACGTCCTTGCAGGTTGCCTCCGCGCAGTTCCGCGGACAGCCGGAGACGGCCATTTTCACTTTGGCCGGTGTCCACGAGCCCCACATGAACTTCTCGATGCGGATGCCAAGGCCCGTTGAATCCTGCGTGCCAAAGCGACACCAATCCGTACCGACGCACGTCTTCACGGTTCGAAGGCCCTTGGCGTAGGCGTGGCCCGAGACGAAACCCGCTTTGCCGAGATCGGCCCAGACGGCGGGCAGGTCTTCCTTCTTGACACCCAGCATGTCGATGCGCTGGCCACCGGTCACTTTGACGGTCGGGATATTGAACTTGTCGACGACATCGGCAATCGCGCGAAGCTCTTTCGAGCTCGTCACGCCGCCCCACATGCGCGGCACGACCGAATAGGTGCCGTTCTTCTGAATGTTCGCGTGAACGCGCTCGTTGATGAAGCGCGATTGATAATCATCGGCGTACTCGCCCGGCCAATTGCAGACGAGATAATAATTCAGCGCCGGACGACACTTGGCGCAGCCGCATGACGTTGTCCACTCGAGCTCCTGCATGACAGCGTAGATGTTCTTAAGGCCCTTAGCGTTGATCAGCCGGCGGACGTCGTCATGGCCAAGAGTTGTGCAACCGCACATCGGCTGTACGGCGGCCGGGTTGTAGGAGTCGCCGAGCGTAAGCGCCATCAGCTGCTCGACGAGGCCGGTGCACGATCCGCATGAGGCGGAGGCTTTGGTATGGGCGCGGACCTCATCGAGCGACGTCAGGCCCTTCTCCTGCATGGCCCCAACGATCTTGCTCTTGCACACGCCGTTGCAGCCGCAGATTTCTGCGTCATCGGGTAAGGCTGCAACGGCCGCCATAGGGTCGAGGGGCGTTCCTCCCTGATAGGCCTGACCGAAGATCAGGGTGTCGCGCATGTCGGAGATATCGACCTGCTTTTTCTTCAGGTCGTTGAACCAAGCGCCATCGGCGGTTTCACCGTAGAGGACGGTGCCTATGATGCGATTGTCCTTCAGGATGATCCGCCTGTAGACACCAGCCGAGGCATCGCGCAGCACGATCTCGTGCCGGTCTTCGCCGTCGGCGAAGTCACCGAGCGAGAAAAGCTCGATACCGGTCACTTTGAGCTTCGTCGGCGTATCATTGTGGACGAACGCCGCCGTGCTGGTCTCATCGGCAAGGTGGGCAGCCGCGACGCGCGCCATTTCGTAAAGCGGTGCAACGAGGCCATAGACGTGGCCGCCGACCTCGGCGCATTCGCCGACAGCATAAATATCGGGATCGGACGTCCGCATGCCGGCATCGACAAGGATACCGCGATTGGTGGGGAGGCCCGCCTCTTTCGCGAGCCCGGCATTCGGCTTGATACCCGCCGCCATGACGACGAGCGTCGCCGGAATGATGCGGCCGTCTGCAAGCTCGACGCCCTCGACTTTTCTGTCGCCGAGGATAGCTTTCGTATTGGCCTTGCAGATGACTTTGATGCCGCGGTCTTCGATCGCGCGCTGCAGGAGATACCCCGCTGCGGGATCGAGTTGGCGCTCCATCAGAGTCGGCATCAGATGCAGGACGGTGACGTCCATGCCTTGTGCCTCTAGGCCGGCAGCCGCCTCCAGTCCCAACAGGCCGCCACCGATGACGACGGCTTTCGTCCGCGACTGCGCCGCGAGCAACATGGCATTGACGTCGTCGAGATCGCGATAGCTCAGTACGCCTGCGAGGTTGTTTCCCGGAACCGGCAGGATAAACGGCACCGAGCCCGTTGCGATGACGAGCTTGTCATAGGATTCGACAACGCCGTGATCGGACCTCACGGTCTTTGCGTCGCGATCGATGGCGACGACCTTATGGCCCTTGTAGAGCGTGATGCCATTCTTGATGTACCAGCCATCGCCGTGAATGATGATCTGCTCGTAGCTTTTCTCGCCAGATAGAACGGGCGAAAGCATGATGCGATCATAATTGACGCGCGGCTCGGCGTTGAAGATCGTGACCGCGTAGCGGCCGGGCACAGCTTCGAACAAATGCTCAAGCATGCGCCCCGGCGCCATCCCATTGCCGATGACGACGAGTTTTTCCGCCATTGTTGCTCCGTATTTCACGCCACGGCCCTGCCGTAAGCTTCTTCGATCATGGCGGTGGACAAGGCACCGTATGCGGCCAACCACGCTTGGCGAGTCTCAGGCGTGAAGGCCTCGCCAAGCCCTTTGTCGAGCGTCCAGATGAGCGCCTCGCCAACAGGCACGTAATGCTCCGGTTTTACGCCATAGGCGACGTGCTTCACTGCCAATGCTTTTGCTGCGGGAAGGACCGCCTCGATATTGCTCAGGCCCTTTACGACGATGCCGAGCGTTGCCATGAGCTTGCGTCCTTGTTCGCTGATGTCGCCCTGGAACATTGGTTTAACTTCGGGCGCGATCTCGAAAAGGCGGCCGTAGAAGAGCTTGGCAGCGGCATCGGCAATCGGTGTGACGTTCGCAAAAGATGCTTGAACCAACATGATCTGATGGGGTGTCATACTTGGCCTACTGCTGGCACAAAAGACTCGCGGGCGATGGAGGATTTTGTTGCGCTTTTTTCCGTGCGTCGGATGGAAACATGCATCCAGACGAACAGCGCCATGACGATTACGAACAGCAGCATAAAGCAGCTCGTCCAAAGGCCCGTCACCTGATTTATGATGCCGAACGCGATCGGCAGAACGAAGCCACCCAAGCCGCCGATCATGCCAACGAGACCGCCGACAGAGCCGACGTTGCCAGGATAATAGGTCGCGACGTGCTTGTAGACGGCGGCCTTACCGATGCTCATGAAGAAGCCCAGCACGAAGGCGATGCCGATGAAGATCGGCGGACTGATCTCGAAGTGTGCGGAGATGGGCCCGTGGGTTCCGTGCATGACGTAGTCAGTCGGCGGCAGCGATAAAGCCAATGTGGCGGCTGCAGAGATGCCGAAGCACCAGTACATGACAGTGCGTGCGCCGATGCGATCCGACAGGACTCCACCGTAAGCGCGAAATACGCTCGCAGGGATCGAATAGGCGGCGGCGACCATGCCGGCCGTTTCAATGTCGAAACCGTAGACACCGATGAGATATCGCGGCAGCCAGAGTGCAAGGGCGACGAAGGCACCAAACGTGAAGAAATAGTAGAACGAGAAGCGCCAGACGCGAATGTCCTTCAGTGGCGCGAGTTCCATTGCGTAGGCTTTCGGTGCGTCTCCGGTGCGGCGGCGCTCGGCGGTGATCGGATCGTCGGTCGTCGTAAACCAGAACACGACGGCCACGGTCGCCAGGACGGCCGCCCAGATCAACGCAACGGCATGCCAGCCCCAGGCGACAAGCGCGAAGGGCGCGAGAAACTTGGTGACGGCAGCACCGACGTTGCCGGCCCCGAAGATACCGAGGACGGTACCCTGCTGTCCGGACTGGTAGAACCGCGAAACGTAGGCGATGCCGACTGCAAAGGACCCACCTGCCAAGCCGACACCAAGGGCCGTGACGAGCATTTGCGAATAGGTATGCGCGAAGACGAGAAGCGCTGTTGCAATGCTTGCGGCGAGCAAGTTGAGTGTGAATACGAGGCGTCCGCCGTAGCGATCGGTCCAGATTCCAAGAAAGATGCGCGCAAGCGAGCCTGTCAGAATGGGCGTTCCCACGAGCAGGCCGAACTCGGTTTCGTTTAATCCAAGCTCGGCCTTGATACGAATTCCGATGATGGCGAAGATCGTCCAAACCGCGAAACAGGCTGTGAAAGCGAGGGTCGAGACCCAAAGGGCTCGCCCTTGCACGGTAGCCAGCGAGAAAACAGAGCTTTCTTGTGTGCGCATTGATTGCTCCCGGTCGTCGCGCCAAAAACAAAAAAGCTGCCGGCCAAGCGCTCGCACCCTCGGCAAAGAGAGTGAGAAGGCTTGAACGGCAGCTTTGCCTGTGAAGCGCCCGCCATTGGACGCAAGTAAAATCCTAAGCGCGGAAATTACGCAGCTTAGGTGAGCCGAAATCGTAAACTTTCAACTCGAGTCACCCGAGGATTGCGGCAGTAGCGAAGGCTTCGCAAGGCCAAACATTCAGCAATTTAGCGCTCGTCGGCGCAAATTTTGTGCAGAGCTCGTTCGACGCAAGCTGCGCCCCTCACCGTTCCTGGCTCGCGATATAGGCGTCGAGCTTATCCGGATCGAACAGGCCGCCATCGAAGAAACCATCCGGGCCCAGCACGAGGCTCGCGCCTGATGAGCCAACCGGAGTTGCGGCCGTCAATCCGCCTTCGACCTTGGCGTTCGCCACCGGCAGCGCGATGCCCAGCGGCTTCAATGCGGCACGATAAATGTCCGGTCTATAGCTCTCGCGTGCGATTTGGGCATTGTCGGCGGTGTGCCGCACCTGCCCCCATCGGACCATCTGCGAATAGAACCAAAGCGCATGACTCTTCCACGGGAATGTCGCGGCTTTCGCGAATGGCACGAAGAAATCTGGAACCGTAACGGTTCGTTCACTACCAATTGGCAATGCGCCGCGAAGCGCCGGCAGCATCCATTCGAGCGGCTGAGCAACATATATCTTCTCAGCCAGCATCCGCGCGAGGTCATCGTGATTGCGCACGTCTCCGCACCACCTGGCGGCATTGCAAAGCGCTCGCAACAATGCGGACAGCGCGTCCGGATTTTCCTTGGCCCAGAAGGCTCCAGCGCCCAAAACTTTCTCGGGGCTCGATCGCCAGATGGCAGCCTTCACGGTCGCTATATGGCCCCGTCCAAGGAGAGCCGCTGCGGAATTCCACGGCTCGCCGACGCAAAAACCGTCGATGTTTCCACCCGCCAATGCATCAACCATCAGAGGTGGAGGAACGATGACAATCTCGATCTCACGCGATGGATCGATGCCGCAAGCGGCCAGCCAATACCGAAGCTCGTAGTTATGGCCGGAGTACGGATGAACGACGGCAAAACGGAGTATGTCTTTCGCACACGACGCGCGCGCGGTAACGACCTCTCGTAAGGCGCGCCCCGTCGTCCCCGGATCGAATTCATCCTTAGCGCCTCTATCGACCATCTCGGCCCATAAGGAATTTGAGACCGTGACGGCATTGCCGCCCAGGCCGAGCGCCAGAGGGACGATAGTCGGGACTGCAAGGGGCGTCAGGCCGAGATTGCAGGCGATCGGCATCGGCGCCAGCATGTGCGCGACCTGGAAGTGCCCGACTGCCAGGCGATCGCGGATATTGGCCCACGACATCTCACGCACGAGCGTCAGGTCAATCCCCTCCGCCTCGGCAAAACCCATTTCCTTCGCAGTCACGAGGATCGCACTGTCGAGGAGTGGCATGAAGCCGGCGGTGATCTGGTGCTCACTTGCCATCATAAATCCTCCTCGTCCGGTGGCGCGAGAAGCCCAGCCGCCGTTATCAAGCTTTCGGCGATTTCGGAGAGCTTTCTGTTCTGGTTCATCGCGGTCTTGCGCAGCAAGGCGTAAGCCTGCGGCTCGGCGAGACCGCGCGTGGTCATGAGAATGCCTTTGGCGCGATCAATGAGCTTGCGGTTCTCGAGTTCGGTGCGCGCCTCGTCCAGTTCGCGGGTCATGCGAGAAAAGGCGTTAAAGCGGCTGATCGCCATTTCCAGGATTGGCTTCACCCGCTCCTGTTTCAGTCCGTCCACGACATAAGCCGACACGCCAGCTTCGACGGCGGCCTCGATCGAGGCACTATCCGAACGATCGACGAACATCGCGATGGGGCGCTTCACCGCCCGCGAGAGCTGGAACATATTCTCAAGCATATCGCGGTTGGGATTTTCGAGGTCGATGACGATTACGTCCGGTTCAATGTCGGTGATCCGCCGAGCGATGCCCGACACATCATGAATGATCGTAAGCTCCCCGTAGCCGGCCTCGCGTAGCCCCGCTTCGATTATTGAAGCACGAAGACGATTTTCATCGATAACGAGTATCGAAAGTGGTTTCGGCCCCGCCGTCATTTTTTAATCCACCAGCGAGAGCTTCTCGCGCACGCATCTTTCGCACCACGCATCGACCTACCCATCATCAGGCCAGCCACCTTGAGCAAACGTCAATGGCGATGTTCACCCTGCGGTTTGCGACCCGCTGTCGCTGCTCGAGATTCTGCCCGATGTCAATAATATCGTAATGCGATCTTACGCCTTGTGCTGTCGCCATTGCTTTCAGAACCGATGCAGGGTCGCTCTTGACAGGGTCACCGCAAAAGCTTGGCGACACAGGAGCACAAACCAACGCGCGTTCGCCGGACTCCAGTGCCGCGTTAGATGATCTGATCAAATGTGCATTGTTTCGGCGCCTTGTCGGGACGCCATCGCAACAACCTCGTTCCGTGCCGGAAACGACCGCCGGTTACATGATCGTAGCTCACTTCAACGACGAGCTTCG
>CAYYDL010000619.1:0-4180 GCA_964470545.1 uncultured Hyphomicrobium sp.
AAATCGTCGCCGCCGATAACGGCCTCGGTTGCGTTATCTGGGCAGCGCGCCGCTACATGAATACGTCGGAAGTCATGGCTGGCGTCGTGACCATCGGGCTGATCGGTCTTCTGACCGATCAGATCTTGCGGCTCGTCCACAAGCGCCTGTTCCGTTATCTGTGAGAGGCGCGACGTGGCACCCGCTCCCTACCTCGTGTTCGATGGCATCGCAAAATATTTTGGCGATCTCGAAGTCGTCGCGCCGACCTTCGACTTAACCGTCAAGCGCAACGAGTTCGTCGTATTCCTCGGGCCCTCGGGTTCCGGAAAGACCACGCTGATGCGTATGGTGGGCGGCCTCGAAACGCCGACCGTTGGAGAGATCCGTCTCGACGGTCAGCCGATCGACGGCCCCGATCGCGATCGCGGGATGGTCTTTCAATCCTATTCGTCGTTCCCGTGGCTGACCGTCGCCCAAAACGTCGCCTATGGCATGAAATACCGCCTCGACATGACGCCCGAGCGAAAACAGAGGCGTCTTGCCCATTATCTCGAACTCGTTGGCTTGGCCGATTTCGCCGATGCCTATCCGAACAAGGTTTCGGGCGGCATGCGCCAGCGCATCGCCATCGCGCGGACGCTCGCGGCTGGCTCCGACGTCTTGCTGATGGATGAACCCTTCGGTGCCCTCGATGCACAGAGGCGCGAAGATCTTCAGCTGGAGCTGCGCCGCATCCAACGCCACGACGCCAAGACTGTCATCTTCGTCACCCATGACGTCGACGAAGCCGTCTTTCTTGCAGATCGCATTATCGTCTTCTCGAAGCGCCCCGCTCGCATGCTGGAAGAAATCGATATCGCCGCCACGCTCGGCCCCGATCGGACGCTGGAACTCCGCGACAGCGAACGTTTCTTCAAGCTCCGAACCGAAATCCTGAAATTCGTCCGCATCGCCGCGGCCCACGAAAACTAGAGCGCGAAGCGCCATAGGAAAGCATGTCGATCGATCTCAAAAACAGAAGCGTCCTCGTCACCGGCGCCAGCCGCGGCATCGGCTATGGCATCGCGGAAGGATTCGCCGCATCCGGCGCCGATCTCGCGATCCTCGCCGACGACGACGCCGTTCATGACGCCGCGGCACGACTATCAAAAGATTTCGGACGCCCCGTCCGCGCCTTCGTCGCGGATATCACCGACAGAACTGCCGTCGCGACGGTATTCACGGAAATCACGAAGCTCGACGTCCTCGTGAACAATGCCGGTCTTGAGCTGATCACCCCTCTGACCGACCCGAGCGACGAGGTCGACGCCACGTTCGCCCGTATCATGGATATTAATGTCCGCGGCACTTGGAATGTCACGCGGGCCGCACTGCCGCTTCTGAAACCCGGCGCCCGCATCATCAACACGGCTTCGGTGTGGGCCAAAAGCGCGGTCGGCGAATTCGCAGCCTACATCGCTTCGAAGCACGCCGTCGTCGGTCTCACCCGCACCTTCGCTCGTGAGCTTGGACCGCGCGGGATCACGGTGAACGCGGTCTGCCCAGGATGGGTCCGCACGGTTGCATCCGTGCGCTCCGCGAAAGTCATGGCCGAGCGATCGAAGCGAACGGAAGCCGATATTTTCGCCGACGTCGTCGCGGCACAGGCTCTACCCGGCCTGATGGAGCCGAAGGATGTGGCGAGCCTCTATCTTTTTCTCGCGAGCGATCTCGCGGTGAATATCACCGGCCAATCCATCGGTGTCGATCGCGGAGAATTTCTCGGATGAGCAAAGACTTTAAAGATCTGAAAGTCGTCGTCTCCGGCGCGGCAAGTGGCATCGGTCTCGCAACTGCAGATCTGTTCGAGAAGAAAGGTGGGCGCGTCGCGCGGTTGGATTTCGCGCCAATCGCGTCCTCTTTGTCATTCCGCGTCGATGTGACCGATGAGATCCAGGTCGCAGAAGCCGTGGCATCCGCCGACGACGCACTCGGCGGCATCGACGTGATGATCAACACCGCCGCTGTCTTCCTTTATGGCCCACTGCTTGAAACTCCGGTTGCGGAAGCCCGCAGGGTTCTCGACGTCAATCTCATCGGCACATTCCTCATGGCGCGCGAAACCGTGCGAGTGATGAAGAGCCGTGGCCAAGGCGGCAAGATCATCCTCTTCAGCTCCGAGCTAGCCCAGCTCGGACGGGAACATCACGCGGCTTATTGCGCCTCGAAGGCGGGCGTCAGTGCGATGGTGCGCTGCTGGGCGAAGGAGTTCGGGCCCGACATTCTCGTCAACGCCGTTGCACCAGGGCCCACCGATACGCCGATGCTCGACTATGAAAACATGCCGCCGGATTGGAAGCGTCTTGAATCCTCCAATCCGCTCGGCCGTATCGGCCAGCCGAAAGAGATTGCCGAAGCCGTCCTATTTCTCGCGGGACCCGGATCGAATTTTATCACCGGCCAGGTTCTCGGCGTTAACGGCGGCGCGGCCATGGTTTGAGGAAAGGATGTCATGATCGACCGCATTTTCATGAACGAAATGAGCTGGACGACCTACCAGAAGCGCATGGAAGGCGGCGCGCTCATCCTCCTTCCGACCGGCGCCACTGAACAGCACGGTCCGCATCTCCCCATGGGCACGGATGCGATGCTGGCAACGGCCGTCGCCGCCGACGTCGCGAAGAAGCTCGATGCGATCGTCGCCCCTGTCCTGTCGTTCGGCTACAAATCACAGCCGAAGATGGGCGGCGGCAATCACTTCTGCGGCACGACCAGCCTCGACGCCGATACGCTCGCACATGTATTGCGGGACGTCATCAAGGAGTTCGCCCGCCACGGCGCCCGCAAGCTCGTGCTCATCAACGGCCATTACGAGAACATGATGTTCACGATCGAGGGCATTGATCTTGCACGTCGCGAACTCGCCTACATGGGCATCCACGATTTCCAAGTCATGCGTCTCGAGTACTGGGATTTCACGAAACGCGAGACGCTGGAGAAAATCTTTCCCGACGGCTTCCCCGGCTTCGATCTCGAGCATGCCGCCGTCATGGAAACATCACTGATGCTCCATCACCATCCGCATCTCGTCGATATGTCGGCCCTCCCGGACGACGGGCCGGCAAGCTTCCCACCCTACGACTTTTATCCGACGCGCACCGGCTGGGTTCCATGTTCGGGCGTGCTTTCCCCCGCTCGCGGGTGCTCGGCTGAGAAAGGCAAGCTGCTTGCCGACGATTACGCCACCGGTGTCACCGAAGCGATCCGCAAGGAATTTCCAAACGTGAAGGAGCGGTCATGAGTGGCATACACGTAGTTCCGGCACGTCAGGGCCGGGCCGTCGCCCTTGAAACCGGACAGTCGATCAAGATCATCAACACACATGGTCATCAGGTCGTTGATACGTGGGCGTTCAATGCCCATGATCTCTCCGAATTCCTGTCTATGGAGCACATGCGCGCCGCCATCGACCGGATCCGTCCGATACCCGGCGACAAGCTCGTCACCAATAAGCGGCGCCCGATCCTGACCCTCGTGGAAGATACCTCTCCCGGCGTCCATGATACCTTCATCGCCGCTTGCGACATCTATCGATATCAGGGACTTGGCGTCAGCGAATACCATGACAACTGCGCGGACAATCTGCGCGCTGGCCTCGCCGGCCTCGGTCTGACGCCGCCGGAAGTCCCCTCACCCCTCAATCTCTGGATGAATATTCCGGTCAACGTCGACGGCAGCATTGGCTGGGAAGAGCCCGTCTCCAAGCCCGGCGACTACGTCGTCCTGAAAGCCGAGATGGACTGCGTCGTCGCCATGTCCGCCTGCCCGCAGGACATCATCTGCATCAACAAAGGCGCGCCGACGGACGCCCATTACGAGGTCTTGGCATGAGCACGGCGGCCGTCACTGTTCCATGGGGATTGGACTCCGAGACCGGAGTCCTGCGCCATGTTCTTCTCGGCAGGCCGGACGATTTTGAATGGCGCCCTGTCGGTGCCGTATCGCGGCAGACCCTTGCGCTCGGTCTGAAATTCGACGCGCAGACCGCCATGAAGCAGCATCGTGAGATGGTCGATATCTACGCGCACGCAGGCGTCACCTGTCATTGGCTCGATGCGCGGCCTGAGCTGAAATACGGCGTCTTCGCTCGTGACTCGAGCGTGATGACGCCCTTCGGTGCCGTCATCACCATGCTGCAAACCCGCTACCGCCGCGGTGA
>CAYYDL010000620.1:0-5580 GCA_964470545.1 uncultured Hyphomicrobium sp.
CCCTGCTACGATAAAGGGCCAAAAGAAATGGTAAGCATATTGCGGGTTGCTCCATTTGGAGGGGTAGACGGTGCGCGGCTGCTGCGCCCCAATATATGCGGTTTAATAATCGAACGCCGCTTGATCGTTGGGAAAGAATAGATGGGACACGTTGCGAAGGACATAGCAAATAGAAAGCCGCCAAAGTGAATAGATTTCTGCCGAGTAAAGTGACGCTTGAGGGTAAATTCGCACTTTTGTCACTATTTGCACTCGCACTCATCATTCGAGCGGCTTGCGCAATATATTTTTCCGGAAAAATAGACGCCGAAGGAGCTGAATATGCTTCTATCGCTAGGCATCTTCTGTCCGGCGACGGCTACACCGGAATTGTTTCGCGAGGGCCTGAGACGGTCTTTCCGCCCCTGTATCCATTTTTGATCGCGTTAGTCGGCTATGTTACCGGCGATACGGAGATCGCGGGAAGAACTATTAATATCGTCGCCGGCGCGATACTGGTGTTCCCAGTCTTCTGGATTGCTTCCCAGATGTTATCTCGCACGGAAGGGTTGATCGCGGCTACGCTAGTCGCAATCCATCCCTTGCTCGTACGATATTCAATGACGGTGCATTGCGAGTCGACCTTTCTCACGCTTGCGCTGCTCGCTGTTTCGTCGGCAATGCTCGCGGCTAAGAAGCCCAGCAACGAAAACCTTGCCCTGGCGGGCCTTCTCTATGGCTTGACATATCTCGTTCGGCCAGAGGGCATAATCTACATGGCTCTGGGGACAGTATATTTTTATTTCGCGACGGCAGATTCGCTGAAAGATCCTCGTAGCAGAATATCAAAGGCCGCGATCATTCCGCTGTTTTTTCTTATTCTAGGACTTCCATATATCATATGGCTGTCCATTCATGCCGGAGGTTTGAGGATTGAGGGCAAGACGCCGTTAAATATGGCCGTTCAGCTTCGGCAAATGGCGGGCGAGCCGTATTTCGACGCGCAGTATGCGATGGACGACAATCTCGTTCCCCACGGCGTATTTATGATTCCGCACGAAGACGCGCTGAGGTTGTTTCACTTTGGAATTGTCGATTATATCATGCTGTTAAAAGCAAAGGCGATATACGTTGCGCAAAATGCGGCGGCTTTCGTGGCGGGTGGCCTGAAGTTCGGATCACCGGCGCTTTTTGTCCTGGCAATTACGGGTTTTTTTGGCCAAAGCCGATCGCGTCAAGCGGCTTTGGATCGGATTTATCTCTTTCTGATTTTGGCCTTTGCGACATTTGGGACGTTTTTCATTTATTATACGGACGAAAGATTCTATCTTATATTTATTCCGGTATTCTGCATCTTCGCGGCTGGCGGTTTGAGCCGGCTCACGCTTTGGGCGAGAGATGTGACGTCCGTTCTGGGCGGAGGGACGAGGCTACAATCGCTTGCCAGCGGCTCGGCTGCAGCTTCCATATTGGCCTTGGTTTTGTTGCCCTCTCTGGCGCTGACAAGACGGGATTTCTTGGAAGAATTACAAACGAGGCCGGTCAAGGCTTTCGCCGAGCGGCTTCAAAGCGACGGCGGTGTCCCACACATCGCTGATACAACGCCTACGCTCGCATTCCATGCATCAGCCACTTTCGTCAAATTTCCATATTCAAGCGAAGAGACGGCGATCAAATATTTCCGGAAGAGGGGGGTCAATTTTGTTGTCTTAAGGGGCTCTGCGATAGATATGAGACCATATATAAAAAAGTGGCTGGCTTCCGGCGTGCCCGATGCGGTTCAAATTGCCGATTTGAGTACCCCATCTGACAAAATACTTATCTATAAATTGTCCAATCCTTAAAACGTGCCGTTGCGAGCGATCCGGTCGATGACGGCGTCATGCATTCACGTTGACTGAAGCTGCAAAGAAGCCACTTGCGCCACGGATACTAAGTCGTTGTTGGACGCCACGCAGCTTCTTGGGTTTCGCATCCGCTCACGTGCGTGATCGAAGGACCATACGAGGAAATTCTTCATCCAGCGTGGTGCAATGTTTGTATGATGGTCTGCTCTTCGGTTGTCATTTGCGAAGTCTACAAAGACGTATGGGATACTCTGCGAACTTGGTCCGCACATCTCCGAGCAAGATGAATATTTCGAGAGTTTGGCCCGCTGGTTCCAGCCCGCGGACTCCGCCGGAGATGCAAAGAATAGCCGGTGTCGACGCGGGGCGGATCGTCTGTGTTTTCCTCGTCGTGGTGCTGCACAGTGTCTGGTTGCAAAACCCCGTCGCAGTTCTGTGCCGGGTGGCGGTGCCCTTCTTCTTTGTCGCTAGTGGCTATTTCCTGCGCAAGCCCACGCAATTTTTCGCTGGGACGATATTGAGGCCGCTATATCGGCTGTTGCCTCTCTACGTTCTATGGACGCTGATCTATTATCTGTTTGCATATGCGACAGGTTTGGTGCCGGTAAACTTAGAACTTGGTCAAGTGCTGAGCGGCGGCCCCGCTTTCCACCTCTGGTTTTTACCCGCGCTCGGAATATCGCTGGCGTTTATTCCGGTCGCGAGCAGACTTTTCGGCCGACAACTCACCGGTTTTTTATGCGTTGTGTTGGCTGCTATCGCCCTCGCAGAGGGCAGTTATCATGACGTGCTCGGACTCTCGGGGCCGGCTCGGCGAGGAGCGACTTTAGCCGCGCCGCTGTTTGTGTTCATCGGGACCGTATTGGCTCGACAAAAAAATTTGCCGGGCCTGCTTCCTTCCGCGGCCCTGACGATCCTGGGTTTCGTAGGTCTTATGGCCGAAGAGGTTTGGATTGGGCATTGGTCCCACCAGTTTCTGAGCCACGATTTTTCGATCTTTACTTATTTATATGGCACCGGAGCCTTCTTGCTCGCGCTGGCCTTGCCTGAGAACCGTTTAGTGAAAACCGTTGGTCAGTTTGGGCCGTACGCTTTGGGCATATATCTGTCGCATGTGCTTTTTCTCTGGGCTTTCGGAGCGCTGTTGCCGGTCCAGTTCGCCTGGGCCCACGTACTTCAGATTGTAGCGAGCTTCAGTTGCGCCCTGGCGCTCACATTGCTGCTGAGCCGGCTGCCGTTTCTGCGCAGACTTGTAACTTGAGAGGTCGGTGGGTGGCAGGCAGACCGATCCCGCGCATCCCGCGATCGAGAACGATCCCCGTCGCTGATCGGGATACGTCAAATTAACGATGACATAAAAATCGAACCGCGGGCTGGTTGCAACTCGGGACGATAGGCCCGGACTTTGCACCGGATTTTGCAGATGTGTTTTTGCAAATGTATTGCACGAATTGAGATCTAGCGGCGATGGACCAGCCATCCTAAGCCGTATCACGCATCGTACCATATTGAGGCAGCCTCCCCGTGCAGACGTCTTCGGTTCCCTTCGTTACGATCGTCATGCCGGCTCTTAACGAAGAAAGCTATATCGCCGACGCGATCCGATCCATCCTGCCCACCGATCAAACGGTCGACTATGAACTCCTGGTGATGGATGGCGGGAGCACGGATGACACCCGCCGCATTGTCGAAGAGTTGGCGGCCTCAAATCCTCGCATCAAACTGCTGAATAATCCGCGTCGGACGCAGTCCGCCGCCATGAACACCGCGGCCGAGATTGCCGATCCGAAGGCGACGATTATCGTTCGCGCCGATTGTCACGCGATCTACCCGGCAGGCTTCGTCGAAAACTGCGTCGCTTCATTGCTGAACACGCAAAGCGCGTCTGTCGTGGTGTCCATGCATGCGGTCGGCTTATCGCCCATTCAAAAGGCCATAGCCGCCGCGCAAAATAGCCGCTTGGGCAACGGCGGATCGCGCCATCGTCGGCGCGCTCAATCGGGCTATGTCGAGCATGGGCATCATGCGGCTTTCGACCGGCAAATGTTCAGGTCGCTGGGCGGCTACGATGAAACCGCGCCATTCCACGAGGCTGCCGAATTCGATACGCGTTTGGTTCGCGCCGGGGGGCGCATTTTTCTGGACGGTCGCTCGACGATCGCCTATTTCCCGCGGGCCAATTTTTCAAAGCTCGCGCGGCAGTATTTTCGCCATGGCTGGGGCCGCGCGAACACCATGCTTAAACACGCATCGCGTCCAAAGCTTCGGCAGATTCTGCCGGTGATAGTTCTCGTTACATGCCTCCTCGCAATAGCAAGTTGGCCGCTCATTGGCGCCGTGGCGCTGTTGCCGCCGGCTGCCTACGTAGGCGCGTGTCTGCTCTGGGGGATCTTTCTCGCGGTCAGAGGACGTGATGCCAGTCTGGTATTTTCCGGACCCGCGGCGCTAACCATGCACATGAGTTGGGCACTCGGCTTCCTGAAGCGGATCGCGGAATTGCTGGCGTCGGACCGTCTCAAAACTGTCGATGCAGCGAGCAGAGAGGTTCCTCAGCAGGGCCGTTGAACGAACATCCTACGCAGTTGGGAGAAGGCCAGTACGTCTTTCGGACAACATAATAAGGGACGTGGGATCAATATATTAGAGGTGCTTGGGTGCAGGACCGGGTGTGATACGATCAACATGCCGGAGGCCGTTCTCGCGAAGCGATTTAGCGGCAAATGAGAACGCACAAGGCTAAGTTCCGCTGGTGTCGCAAATTTAAATGGTCGGACGGATCGGACACTGCGCAAAAACGGCAAGGTCCTTGCACAGCAGTCTTCGAAACGAAAAAGGCGGATCGAGTAAGAGAGAGTGTAGAGGGCTATGAAACACCTGTTCCTCAACAGACCATCCCATACATTCTTCCGTGGAGGCGATGTGCGGGGCAATGTCTTTGCGGAATCCCGCCGCCGAAAGACGATTTTCGGCCGCAGCGGAATTAAGCATCGTACGGGCCTGTTGCCCTTGGCGACGGCATTTGTCTCATTTGCTGCCATCGGCTTACTGTTTCCGGATGGGACAACCGTCTACGCCGACTCTCGGTCTGAGAATGCCGGACCGGCGGCGTCGGCCACGCTTCCCGAGTACCGGCTGAACGTCCGCGACAAGATAAGGGTCCAGGTCTTCGAATGGCGCCCATCGCAGGACGAGGTCTACACATGGACCGCACTCAACCAGATATATTCGATCGATCCTGCAGGCAGGATCTCTCTGCCACTCGTCGGGTCCGTCCCGGCGGTCGGATATACCACGTCGGAACTCGCGCTGATCGTATCGAGACAGCTTGCGAAGCGGCTCAACCTCGCCACGCTGCCTGATACCACGATCGAGGTTACGGATTTTCGCCCGATCTACGTAACCGGCGCGGTCGAGAAGACAGGCGAGTATAACTATACGGCGGGAATGAGCGTTTTGCAGGGCGTAAGCCTCGCCGGCGGCCTGTTCAGGAATTCCGGTGTCGGCGGCCTGAGACTTGAACGTGAATGGGTCACGACGGTCGGCAACTATCAAGGTCTTGTGCGTGAGCGTCAGAGGCTTCTCGCTCATAAGGCGCGGCTTGATGCCGAGTTGGCCCAGGCGGACCGCATTGCATTTCCGGCAGAACTGCAGTCGGTCAGCGAACCGCAGGCCATCGAGTTCACCGCCTCCGTGATGTCCAAGGAACAGCGCGTTTTCGAATTGCGGAAGAATGCGAACGACACGCAGCTCGTTG
>CAYYDL010000621.1:0-2290 GCA_964470545.1 uncultured Hyphomicrobium sp.
TCCGAGCTTCGGATCGAACTTGTCGCCCGCCTGGCGGCAATCGAGCGAAGCGGCGCCGAAACGGCTCATAAGATCCTTGAGCGCGAACATCTCCTCCGCACCCGCAAGATCGCCCGCGATGGCACCGATCTTGTCGGGGGAAGCGGCTTTCAGCTTTTCGGCGACGACGGCCAGCGCTTCGTCCCAGCTCGCGGGCTCGAAGCGGCCGTTCTTCTTAATGTACGGCTGATCGAGACGCTGCGTCTTGAGGCCATCGGACACATGCCTCGTCTTGTCGGAGATCCACTCTTCGTTCACCGCGTCATTGTTCCGCGGAAGGATGCGCATGACGGCCGCGCCACGGACATCGGCGACGATAGCGGAACCAACGGCATCCATTACGTCGATCGTTTCGACCGCTTCCATTTCCCAGGGACGTGCGCTGAACGCCCAGGGACGATGGGTCAACGCGCCGACGGGGCAAAGATCGACGGCGTTGGCGCTCATCTCCGACATGATGCCGTGTTCGAGATAGGTCGTGATCTCGGCGTCCTCGCCGCGTCCGATGAGACCGAGTTCTTCGACACCCGCAACTTCCGTCATGTAGCGAACGCAACGCGTGCAGTGAATGCAGCGCGTCATCATTGTCTTGATCAGCGGACCGATATGCTTCTCTTCGACGGCGCGCTTGTTCTCATGATAACGCGAGCCGCCCATGCCGAACGCCATCGCCTGATCTTGCAAATCGCATTCGCCGCCCTGGTCGCAGATCGGACAATCAAGCGGGTGGTTGATCAGCAGGAATTCCATCACGCCTTCGCGCGCCTTCTTGACCATCGGCGACGAGGTGTTGATGACCTTGGGTGAGCCGTCCTTGTTCGGCGGCAGATCGTTGACGAGCATCGCGCAGGAGGCGATCGGCTTCGGCGAGCCCTGGACCTCGACGAGGCACATCCGGCAATTCCCGGCGATCGACAGACGTTCATGATAGCAAAACCGCGGAATGACCGAGCCCGCCATTTCGCAAGCATGCATCAAGGTCGTGCCATCCTCGACCTCGATCGGAACCCCATCGACTATGAGTTGCTTTGGCATCGTGTCTTAATCCGCCGCTTTATTCCGCCGCCACGCGCGCGTGTTTCGCGTGATACTCGTCGATGCGCTGTTCGATGACCGGACGGAAGTTCTTGATCAAACCCTGCACCGGCCATGCCGCCGCATCGCCGAGCGCGCAGATCGTATGGCCTTCGATCTCTTTGGTGACGTCGAAAAGCAGGTCAATCTCGCGTTTTTCCGCTTCGCCGCGTTCCATGCGCTCGAGCACGCGCCACATCCACCCCGTGCCTTCGCGGCAGGGTGTGCACTGGCCGCAGCTCTCGTGCTTGTAGAAATAGGCGATCCGGCGGATGGCGGCTATGATGTCCGTCGACTTGTCCATGACGATCACAGCCGCAGTACCGAGACCCGAGCCGAGCTTGCTCAAGGCATCGAAGTCCATCGTCACGGCTTCCGCCTGCTCTGCCGTGATGCAGCGAACCGACGAGCCGCCGGGGATCACGGCCAGCAGATTGTCCCAGCCGCCGCGAATACCGCCGCAGTGCCTGTCGATCAGCTCTTTGAGGGGAATGCCCATCTCTTCCTCGACGACGCACGGCCGTTCGACATGGCCGGAGATCTGGAAGAGCTTGGTGCCCGTATTGTTCGGCTTTCCGAGTGCCGCGAACCAAGTCGAGCCGCGACGCAGGATTTCGCCAACGACGGCAATGCTCTCGACATTGTTGATGGTGGTCGGTGCTCCGTAGAGACCCACATTCGCGGGGAACGGCGGCTTCAGCCGCGGTTGGCCCTTCTTGCCCTCGAGGCTTTCGAGCATCGCCGTTTCCTCGCCGCAGATGTAGGCGCCGGCGCCGTGATGAACGACGATGTCGAAATCCCAGCCGTGGATGTTGTCCTTGCCGATGAACTTGGCAGCATAGGCCTCGTCGATCGCTCGCTGGAGCGCCTCGCGCTCGCGGATGTATTCGCCACGGACGTAGACGTAGCTCGTGTGCGCCCGCATCGCGAAGGACGCGAGCAACGCGCCTTCGACGAGAAGATGCGCATCATGCCTGAGGATCTCGCGATCCTTGCAAGAACCCGGTTCGGATTCGTCGGCATTGATAACGAGGTAGCTCGGCCGCGCGTCGGCCTTCGGCATGAACGACCACTTGAGGCCGGTCGGAAATCCCGCGCCGCCGCGGCCGCGCAGACCCGACTTCTTCACCTCGTCGATGATGTAGTCGTGGCCTTTGTCGATAAAGAACTTGGTGCC
>CAYYDL010000622.1:0-2244 GCA_964470545.1 uncultured Hyphomicrobium sp.
CCACGGCAATGGCGACGTCGACGGCCTGCCCGCGTGGCGAGAATTTCACCGCATTCGACAAAAGATTGGTGACGACCTGTAGCAGCCGGTCGGAATCTGCGTGGACCCCAGCGAACTCCGAGTTGCCGATGAGCGCAACCTGCACACCGAATTTCTCCGCAAAGCTGCGGTTTGCCTCGATTGCTTGCGCAATCAGCGCGCTGGCATCGACGCGCTTGCGATCGAACATGACTTCGCCGGCTTCGATCTTTTCGATATCAAGAATGTCGTTGATGAGACGCACGAGCCGCTCACTGTTCTTGTGCGCGATCTTCAACATTCGGAGCGCCGCCTCGGGGAGTGTTCCGGCGGCTCCGCTGACCAACAACGCCAGCGAGCCGGCAATCGAGGTCAACGGCGTACGCAATTCGTGACTGACCGTTGAGACGAAGTCGCTGGTCATGCGCTCGTGGCGCTGAGTTTCGTCGCTGGGCTCGCGTAGGATGGTCATCGGCCCCTCACTGCGGTTGCGGCCGCACTCGGATGACGTCCCGGCACCAGCGACGAAGGAATCGGGAACGCATCCGCGGATTAAAAATAGAATCTCCGAAGTAAAAATACGGTTAGAGCAAATTGCAAAGACATTGGTGTAAACCCGTATCGGGGAATTACTTATTCCTTTGCTCGGAACCCCAGAAAATTCGTTGTCATACTTACCTTCGGCCCCAGCCTCTACTCAATTCCTGATCGCGGAGACGTTGATTCGTCGGTCGGGCGATCAGACATTCCTACAGCGTATGCGATTACCGGAAACCAACCGCGGCCCCGGACGTTTGCGTATGGCCCACGTTCGAATACATCACGCGAAGATAGCCCAGAACCCGAGAATTGGCCGAGATCATTCCGTGCCAGCCCGAGCAACCATGCGAAAGTCCCCTCACGAGCACGCTACCAGCGCTCCGGTCGAATTCTTCGACCCCCGTCGGTTCGCTTTCTTGTTCGACATCGACGGTACCCTGCTGGAAATCGCCGCGACACCGAGTTCGGTGCACGTGCCCTCTTCGCTCCGTCGAAACTTGGAGCGGCTGGCGATATTAAGCGACGGCGCCACCGCTCTGGTCAGCGGCCGGTCGCTCAAGGACCTCGATCGGCTGTTCGGTGCGCTGCAATTGACAATGGTTGGCGGGCACGGCGCCGAAATTCGCGTGTGGCAGAACGGCCAAGCTGACGTCAAAACCGCGCCGCCGCTTAGTACCCGGCTACGCGCCCGACTCGCGGCAATCGAAGCCATCGACTCGCGGCTGCTTGTCGAGGACAAAGGATATTCGATGGCCTTGCACTACCGGCGCGCGCCTGAACGCGAAGCCGCAGTGCGAAAAGCCGTCGCCGCGCTGGAGCCGGAGATTGCCGCCGAAGATCTTGAAATCCTCAACGGCAAAGCAGTCATCGAAATCAAGCGTCCCGACAGTGATAAGGGCACCAGCGTGCGAGCGTTGATGGCGCAGCCACCATTTTCTCAGCGTCGTCCCATCTATGTCGGCGACGACATCACCGACGAAGACGCCTTTGCCGCGCTGCCGGAGTTCGATGGCATCGGCATTTCGGTCGGACGCACCGTGGTGGGGGTGACGCGATGCTTCGACCATCCGGCGGCGGTGCGTCAATGGATCGCCGAACTTCTCAGCACTCACGATCGCTCCGACGCATCCGAACGCTGAACCGCATTGGAAGGGAGGATATCCTTGGCGCGTCTTGTCATTGTTTCGAACCGTGTAGCACTGCCGAGCCGCGACGGCCGGGTACAGACGGGCGGCCTCGCGGTGGCAGTTCGTGCTGTGCTGCGCGACCGTTCCGGCATTTGGTTCGGATGGAGCGGCTCCGTTGCCTCCGAGCGTGACACGATCGAGACACGCACCATCGAACAGGGCCGGCTATCCTATGTCATCACCGACCTAACAAACGACGACTACCAGGAATACTACAACGGCTTCGCCAATCGCGTGCTCTGGCCGATCCTGCACTATCGTCTCGATCTGGCGGAATTCTCACGCCGCGACCTGTCCGGCTACCTGCGCGTGAACGAGCATTTTGCGTCAGAACTCGCCAAGGTGCTGCAGCCCGACGACGTCGTCTGGGTGCACGACTATCACCTGTTGCCGCTGGCCAACGCGCTGCGCGCCCGCGGCTTCATGAACCGCATCGGATTATTTCTCCACGTGCCGCTGCCGCCGCCGGAAATCCTGACCGCGTTGCCCAATCACGAGC
>CAYYDL010000623.1:0-4215 GCA_964470545.1 uncultured Hyphomicrobium sp.
CGATGTTCGGAGAGCTGATGGCGGTCATCGGCATGGCGAACGAAACCAATCGCCTCGTCAACGGCTACCGTGTTCCGATCGACGAAGCCTTTCGGAACTAGGGTCTTGCGCCGATTGAACTAAGCTCGCGCCGGCGGTCGGCTCGCGGAATGCGAGTCGCCGGCGCAGGCAAAAGGCACGCCAGCTAAACAGCGATTTTCTGATTGTATTCGCCCACTTCGGGGAAACGCGAAAGCTGCTGATCGATGTCTTTGAAGATCGCCTTCATGTTGGCTTCCGACGTGGGGCTCTCGACGACGACCACAAGCTCCGGTTTATTCGACGAAGCGCGCACGAGGCCCCACGTTCCGTCTTCCAGCATCACGCGCACGCCGTTGACGGTGATGAGGTCGCGGATCGCCTGTCCGGCGACGCGGCCGCCCGTCTCCTGCTGGCGCTTGTAGTGATCGGTGATGCGATCGACGACGGTGTACTTCTTCTCGTCATCGCAGTGCGGCGACATCGTCGGCGAACCGTAGGTCTTGGGCAACGCGTCGCGAAGGTCCGCGATTGACTTGCCGGGGCTGCGGTCGAGCATGTCGCAAACTGCGAGCGCAGAGACCAGTCCATCGTCGTAACCGCGCCCGAGCGGTTCGTTGAAAAAGAAGTGGCCGGACTTCTCGAAGCCGACGAGCGTCTTGTGCTCGAAATTGTAGCGCTTAATGTAGCTGTGGCCGGTCTTCCAATAGCTCGTCGTCGCACCGTTCGCGATCAACACGGGATCGGTCGTAAAGAGGCCCGTCGACTTCACGTCGACGACGAATTTCGCGTTCTTGTGGATCGCGGAGATGTCGCGCGCGAGCATCACGCCGACCTTGTCTGCAAAGATCTCATGTCCGTCATTGGCGACGACACCACAGCGATCGCCGTCGCCGTCGAATGCTAGGCCGACGTCGGCACCCGTCTCAAGAACCTTCGCCGAAACGGCGTGGAGCATCTTCATGTCTTCAGGGTTCGGATTATGGTTCGGGAACGTATAGTCGAGATCGGTATTGAGCGGAATGACCTCGCAGCCGACGGCTTCCAGAACCTGCGGCGCAAACGCGCCCGCCGTTCCGGTGCCGCAGGCCGCCACCACTTTGAGGCGGCGCTTGAGCTTCGGACGATTGGTCAGCGCCTTGATGTAGCGCTCGGCGAGATCCGGCACGAAGATATAGCGGCCGCCGGTCTTCGCTTCGAAGTCGCCATCGAGCACTATCGCTTTCAGTTCCGACATGTCGTCAGGCCCGAACGTCAGCGGTCGCGACAATCCCATTTTAATGCCGGTCCAGCCGTTATCGTTGTGGCTCGCCGTCACCATTGCGACGCCTTCGACGTCGAGCGCGAACTGCGCGAAGTAAGCCATCGGCGAAAGCGCAAGACCGATGTCGTGAACCTCGCAGCCACCCGCCAGAAGTCCCGTCATCAGCGCCTGTTTCACGGCGCCCGAATAAGAACGGTAGTCGTGGCCGACAACGAGGCGCTTCGGCACGCCGCGCCGCGCGAACAACGTCGCCATGCCGAGGCCGACGGCATTCAGCCCCATCAGGTTGATCTCCTGCGGGAAAAGCCAGCGCGCATCGTATTCGCGAAAACCGGTCGGCTTGACGAGCGGGAAGCGCTCGAAATCTGCGGTGTTGGGTTTGAGATCAGCGCGCGGCTTCGGCAGCATAAGCCTCTCCTCGAACATTGTTCATTGGGAACCCTAACGCTTCAAGTGCGGCGCCCGGTTCCGACGCGCCGCTCTATCAGCAATGTTAAAGGCGGAAAAGTGGAATACCTACTCTTCAAGCACCAGCGTCGAACCGCGCATTTCGACGCGCGATAATCGTCCGAGAAAGGACATGCCGAGCAATGTTCGTTGAGAGGCGCCTCGCTCCGAGACGACGGCAGGCACGTTACGGACTGTAATGTCGCCGATGCGGATGCGCGAAATGGTGACGGGCGCCACGCGAGCGATACCGTTTGCCGTCTGAGCGCGATGTGTGAAATCCGATGTTCTGACGTCGATACCGGCCCTTTCGGCATCGTCATAGGTGAGTGCAACAAGACTCGCACCGGTATCGACCATCACGTCGACATCGCGGCCGTTGATCTCAGCTTCGGTTTCGAAGTGCCCGTATTGTCCGGCCGGCAAAGTAACGGTCCCGGACTGGGATGTCGTGTCTTCATCATCCGATGAAGTGTCGACCGGAGTGCTGGGATCGGCCGCGAGCTCGGTCGAAGTCAATTGGCCGCGATCGAACAACCGGGCGACAATACCTGGATGGCTCAACGTATAGGCAAGCCCAGCGGCGCCCGCCGCAGCGATCGCAAACGACGCAAAAAGACTGGCGCTCGCCGATGGCATTCCGGTCGCCCTTGACACGGGCCGCCACGAGCCGCAGCGGCGCTTTCTATTCCCGGAGCGTTGCGAAATCGCCCGCCACCACATAGGACGATAAACGTCTTAAGAAACTCGTACCGAGCAGGTTTTCGTTAAGGGTTCCAGCGCGCGCGACAAGCGCTTCGACGTCGTTCAGGACGAGGGGGCCGATCCGCACCGACTTCAGCCGGACTGGCGCCAGATAGTTGACGCCGTTGGCCGTTTTGAGCGGCGTATCGTAGGCGAGACTGCTTATATCGATCCCGGCTTTTTCTGCGTCCGAGGATCTTAGGACGACGGTCGCCGCGCCGTTATCGATTCGGACCGTCATCGCCGTTCCGTTGATTTCGGAATTGGCGAAGAAGCCACCGTCTCGCCGCCGCAGGCGCACCGATGCCGAGGCCATGTGCTCCAGCGCAACGCCGTCGTCTGCGGGCCTGGAGATGGGGAGAAGGTCGGTGAGGGAGATCGGCATGTTTTTGTTGTAGGCGCCGGCGACGAGGATGGCGCCCGAGATGCAGGCGGCAAGCGTAGGCCATAATGCCAGACGGCGTTCTCCGCGATGGCTGAGAAGGGTCGCGAGATAAAGCGCCAAGAGGATGCCGATCACCGACGCCGCTGCCGGCAGATCGGGGATGGTGTCGAAATTGAAGCCGCCGAATGCACTCGCGCCGAGAATCCCGGCGAGACCCATGATGACGAGGAAGATCAGGAAAATCATCGCCTCACCTAGACGACGGAACGGCGTTTGGCGTCTTCGCCAACGGCCCGGGCTGATGACGGCTCGCCACTATAGGACGAAGCCGGACGCATGCGTGGTTGACGCTGCGGCCGGGGCGGCACCGGATCGCGGTGCCGTTCCTCTCCGAGCGGCTGCAACGGCGAAATTGTATGCAGAACGCGCTGGGACGGAAGCGTCACGGTCACTTCTGTCCCCTTTCGCAATTCGGACTGCAGATCGAACGTACCGCCATGGAGCTGGATGAGGTTTTGCACGATCGGAAGCCCGAGCCCCGTGCCACCTTCCGCGGTCTCATGTGCGAGCGATCCCTGTCCGAAGGCCTGCAGCACACGCGGGATCTCGTCCTTGGGAATTCCTGGGCCCGTATCGGCAACCGTCAGGAACTGTCCGCCGTCTTCCGTGTGTCCGACGAGGATCGTAATGCGTCCGCCTTTCGGCGTGAATTTCAGGGCGTTTGAAAGGAGGTTGAGGCAAATCTGGCGCAGCGCGCGCGGATCTGCCCAGACCTGCGCCAGGTCGGGCGCAAAATCCTGGACGATCGTCAGCGACTTCGCGTCCGCTTTGATCTTCACGAGCCGCTCGCAATCCTCCGCAACGTCCGTAAGTCGGATCGTTTCCTCGTTGAGATCGTATCGGCCTGCCTCGATCCGCGAGAGATCGAGAATCTCATTGATGATGCAGAGCAGGTGATCGCCGCTCTGATAGATGTTGTGAGCATACTCGCGGTAGACGTCGCTCCCGATCGGTCCGAGCAATTCGTTTTCCATGACTTCGGAGAAGCCCATGATCGCGTTGAGCGGAGTGCGTAGCTCATGGCTCATCGTCGCGAGGAAGCGCGATTTGGCTTTGTTGGCTGCTTCCGCACGTCGGCGCGCCTCGTCCGAAATGGCGGTCGCCTCCTCAAGTTCTGAGATCAGGTTGTCCTTCTCAGCGCGGAATTCGACCATCGCCAATGCGGTCGAATGCAAGCCTCGCGCGAGATAAACGAAAAAGACGTGTATGCCGATCGCCATCGAGGCGAGCGCGACTTAAAATGGGTCACAGAGCGAATAGAGCCGCACCGCCACGGCAGCGGTCATCGGAACGGTGC
>CAYYDL010000624.1:0-1799 GCA_964470545.1 uncultured Hyphomicrobium sp.
GGTCGTGATCGGGGCCACCAACGCCAATTCGTTCCTCTACCAGGAACCCAAAGTTATGAACGCGCTGCTGCACACCAAGTTCAAGGTGGTCGGTGGCTATAAGGGCGTTCGCGATCTCGATCTGGCCCTCGAGCGCGGAGAGATTGCTGGTCACGTCAGCCCGTGGTCGACCGTGAAGAGCGAGCACGCCGACTGGCTCAAGGATGGCAAGATCGTCAACATCATTCGCACGGGTGCGGACACCGACGATCTGCCGGGCGTTCCGAATTTCGCAAATCTGGTCACTGGCGATGAGGGCAAGGCGCTGGTGGGCCTGTTGGACATGAGTTCCATTCTCGGCCGTTCGGTTGCGGCGCCGGCCGGCGTTCCCGCCGAACGCGTCAAAATATTGCGCGAGGCGCTCGCAGCCGCGGTCAAAGATCCGGCCTTCGTTGCGGAGATGACGAAGCGCCAATTGCCGGTGCAATATCGCAGTGGCGAACAATTGCAGGCGTATATCGAAAACGCATTGAAGACGCCACGTGACGTCGTCGCAACTTTCCTCAAGCTTGTCGCCTCGAAGTGAGGGCGGACACCGACCGCAGGGCCTGAGGTCGGTCGCCTTCCCAGTCAGGTAAAGGCGCGAGGCTTCCAAGGGATCAGCAGAGTCTCCGCCCAGTTGACGGCGCGATTGAGCGCGACCGCCAGCGCCGCGATGACGATCAGCGGCGCGAAGTATTTGGCGAGCGACAGCGTCTCTCCGTAGAATTGGAACATGTAGCCGATGCCGGTTGCAACGATCAGCAATTGGCCGACGATGATGCCGACCAGCGCGCGGCCGACCGCGATACGCAGCCCGGCGAAAATGTAGGGCAGTGCCGACGGCAGCACCACGATGCGCAGGATTTCGTGCTTGGTGCCGCCGAGCGAGCGGGCGACCTCGACGAGGAAGCTGTCCGCCTCCTTGGCACCAGCCTCGACCGTCAGTAGTTGCGGAAATACCGCAGACACGAACACGAAGATGATCAGCGTCAGGTTACCGACGCCAAACCAGGCGATGAACAGCGGGAGCCAGGCGATGTTGGGAATCGACCAGAACACAAAGATGTAAGGATCGAGGATGCGGGCCGCGGGGCGGAAGATGCCGAGCACGAGACCGAGCGATGTCCCGATGATGAACGCCACCACAAGTCCAATAGTGAACGGCCAGACCGTTTCGGCCGTTGCCTTGATCAGCTCACCCGAGACGGTGAGGTCAATGAAAGCGACCGCGACCTTGGCCGGCGTCGGCAAGATGACCGGCGGCACGTTCATACTGACGATCTGCCAGACGACGAGAAAGACCACCGCTGAAACGGCGCCGATCACGTAATAACTGAGCCCGATCGCGCCGAGCACCGACCGTTCGCCGTTCGGCTTGGCTCGTGCGAGCGGAACCGCGGACTGGGTCATAGCTCCTCCTTGATGCTCTGCCACGCGATGCTGCGAAGCCGCGCAAACTCCTTCTCCGCCCGCGCATCATAGCTGTAGCGCGGCTGAGGCAGGTTGACGTCGAGCACTTGTTTGATCCGCCCCGGACGGCGTCCCATGATGACGACCTGGTCCGAGAGATAGATGGCCTCGTCGAGATCGTGGGTGATGAACAGCACCGTGCTCTTAACCCGCCCCCACAGGTTCAGAAGTTCATCCTGCAGCACGGTCCGCGTCTGCGCGTCGAGCGCCCCGAATGGCTCGTCCATCAGCAGGATCTCGGGCTGGCGGACCAGCGCCCGCGCCAAGCCGACCCGTTGCTGCATTCCGCCCGAGAGCTGGTAGGGATA
>CAYYDL010000625.1:0-13832 GCA_964470545.1 uncultured Hyphomicrobium sp.
GTCGTTTCGGATTGGCCGCCAGCGTCGATCATCGTCACGGTCAGCGGCTTGCCTTTGAGATCATTGATGTTGACGCCGTCCGTCAGATCGATCTCGAACACGGCTTTTCCGTCCTTGTCCGGAGCGCGCTTCGGCAGCGGCACATAGACCCCGCCGGGTGCCTCGACGAACGCGTCTGCGGTTTTCGGCGACGCCGTTGCAACGTCGAGCATCAGCTTCGGCTTTCCGGACGATTGATCGAAATGCCAGGCAGCGAGGGAAGGATCCAATCCCGCGCGCGGATGCGTATCCGGTACGCGGGCAAGCGTGTTCGTCAGCTCTTCCGACGTGCCGACATCCGGCGGAATGACAAGTTGCAGCTCCGCTTCCGCCGGAATGCAGATGTCTTTGCAGATTCCGTATTCCACCTTGCCATGGAGTGTCACCGGCTTCGCCGTATCTTTCGGCTTTACCAAAACTGGAAAAAGCACAGCATTTTTGTAGCCGACGACATCACCGGCCTTATCGTGAATCCGATGCGGTGCGGGATAGAGCACGGTGGCGGAGGCTAGGTTATCTGATCCTGTCCAATCGAAACCGGGCGGAACGCCGCCGGCATCTCCAGGCGAGCGCCAATAGGTCTTCCAACCGCCGGGCATTGAGATATCGACACCGGCGTAAATAGAGGTTTGACCGTCTCGTGAGGCGCGTGCCGCAATCAGCCGGACCTGATTGTTCATGCCCTGAACCCAATCGCAGGTGACAGGTCCCGCATCGCTCCAAGCCGCGGTAGTACTCAATGCGAGAAACGCCAAAGTCAGTCGGATTACCATTTCTTGCCTTTCGATGCTTAATTCGTGGACATGAACCTAGCGTCCCAACGTCGCCGGGGCACGTGTCGTAATATGCTGCGGCAAAGCCTCGCGTTACATAGGACCTTATTGGCTGTCTCCTGGGATCTTCACGGGGCCGCTCGATGGGGCTAGTCTGGCGGCATGAAGGCCAGCCGACATATGGGCCGTGTGAGTGGCTCGGAAATCAAGCTCGAAGGGCAGCTTCTCATTGCCATGCCCTCGATGACGGACCGGAGATTCCAGCGTTCCGTCATTTACATGTGCGCCCATTCGCCCGAGGGAGCGATGGGCCTTATCATCAATCAACGGGCCAATCATATTACGGCGCCTGACCTGCTCGAACGACTCGGGATCTCGGCGCGCAATCCTGACGACGAAATCACCAGCGAAGTGCTTTCGCTCTCGATCCAGGTCGGTGGTCCGGTGGAAACGGGGCGCGGCTTCGTACTGCACAGCTCCGACTATTTTTCTGAAGATTCGACGCTCGCCATCGAGCAGGGTGTCTGCTTAACGGCCACGATCGACATTCTGAGGGCGATTGCGCAGGGGCGCGGGCCCGCGCGCGCGCTTCTGGCGCTTGGTTATGCGGGATGGTCGCCGGGTCAGCTCGAAACGGAGCTGCAGGCCAACGGGTGGCTGCATTGCCCCGCCGATCCCGATCTCGTTTTCGATGAAGACCTCGACAGCAAGTATTCTCGTGCACTCGCCACGATGGGGATCGATCTTTCGCATCTCGTCAGCGACGCCGGTCACGCGTGACCGTGAGCGCAACCCTCTCGGAATGCTTTTGGCGCGCGCTGATTCCGAATAGCGCCTCAGCCTGCGGAGCCCACCTTCGGCGCCTTTTTCGATTCCGCCGTAGCGACATCGGCTTTCGCCGGACCGCCACTCGTCCTATCTCCCGGCAGTGGCGTTCCCGCTAGCCGCGCTAGGCTGGCCGCAATGGACGGCGGCAACGTCGAAAAATCAGGCTGTGTTGCCGGCTCGGTTGGGAATCCCGTGCCATTGACCGGCAGCGGGGGTGGAGGCGCTTTCGGCGGCAAAATCGTCGGCGTGTCGCTTCGAAGAGGCGGAGAGTTCGGCGGCGATGCGACAGGAGCCTGCGGGGGAGGTGGCGGCGTTGCGCTGGCGCGGGCCAATGCGTCGGCGAGCGGCGAGACGATGTTCTTTCGTTGCTCTTCGGGTGACCGTTCCGGCATTGGACGAGCGAGTGGAGGGACGGCGGGTGTTCCATTCACCGGAAGCGCTTGCGGGGGCAGCGGGCTTAATGAAGGCACGTCCGCTGCCTTTTGAATTGGAGGGCGGCCCTGCGTCTGCAGTTTCGGTGGCTGCGTCAAAGGACTCGCCGTCACGATCGGCGGCGCTGTCGGCGGTCCGGTCACCGCATCAGGTTTGCGCAATGCCACGTCCCCTGCGGGCTTCACCGCTCCGTTCAATGCTCCGTTGAGTGTTGAGATCGCCGCGGGCGCAACGCCGTTCGCTTGAGGCTTGGCCGCCACTGCAGCAACAGCAGGCGGAGCGACCGGCTTCTGTCGGTGGCGGACAACCGATCCAGACGGCAATGCTGCCTGCTTCGGAGTCGATCCAGCGGTCGTCGGAACCCCTGTCGTCGATTTCGGATCCTGCCCGGTCTTGCCTGGCGCGGCAAGGGCGCGCGTCGGCCTCTTCGTGACCTGTTTGGCGCTTTTGGCCTTCGGACGGAAAAAGCCCCTCGGCTGCAGCTTGCTTTCAGAGCGACGTACCATTTTCAGGAGTTGAGAGACCGCACGTTCCGGTATCGGCTCTCCGAAATGGTAGCCTTGCGCATATTCACAGCCGATCGATCTTAGGAATACGGCCTCATCGGCGCGCTCCACGCTTTCGGCTGCAATCGTCATCGAGAGTTCGTGGGCAAGCGCCACCATCGATCGCATCACCGCTGCGCCGCTGCCTGTCCCGGAGCTGCGAACGAGTTCGCCGTTGATCTTGATCGTGTCGAATGGAAAGCGATGGAGATAGGCGAGCGACGAAAACCCCGTTCCGAAATCGTCGAGCGTCAGGTCGACGCCGGAGCCGCTCAGCAACTTTAAGACTTCGACCGCCTGCTCGGGATTGTCCATGAGAAGGGTCTCGGAAATCTCGAGCCGCATCGTTCCAGCCGGAGCGATATTGCGGCCGAGGACATGGCGGACCTCTTGCACGGATTCGGGCCGGAAGAACTGGCGGCCCGAAACATTCACCGAGACGAACAGCGGACGCTCGGAGCGTGGCAGCTCCAGGACCCAGCGCGCCACATCCTTGGCTGCCCTGACCAAAAGATGGGAGCAAAGCTTGATCAGAAGCTCGGTATCTCCCGTATCGGCAAACTGCGCCATGGGATTGACGAGGCCGAGACCGGGATGGTCCCAGCGAAGCTGGGCTTCGAAGCCCGCAAGCTCCTTTGTCGGCAGATAAACGATCGGCTGGTAGAGAACTTTCAGTTGGTTCTTCTCGATGGCTTTCGCGAGGTCGGCCTCAAGTTGCGCATCGGAATCGCGGTCGCGCCGCATCGTCGGTTCGAACACCTCGATACGATCGGAGCCACTTTGCTTCGCGCGATACATCGCCAATTCGGCGTCCTTCAGGAGATCGCCGTCGCTACCCTGCGTGCCGTCCCAAAGGGCGACGCCCATCGAGCCCGTTAAAATTACTTCCTGGTTCGCAAGCGGAATAGGCGCGCGCAGCGAGCGGCGTACGCGTTCGGCGAGGGCGGAAAGATTGCGCGCTTCGCGTTCGCCCGTGAAGAGCATGGCGAATTGATCGCCTCCGACGCGTGCGACGGAATCCTGCGGCCCAAGGTGGCGTTGCAGGCGACGGGCGACCGTCAAGAGCAGACTATCGCCGCGAACGACACCAAACGAGGCGTTCACGCTGTTGAATTTGTCGAGGTCGATGAAGATGACCGCCGGCTTGACGGTGTTGTCGGTTTTTGCCCGGATAATGACGTTCTTCAACCGGTCGAGGAACAGCTCGCGATTGGGCAGACCCGTCAGGCTGCAATGCACGGCATCGTGCAAAAGCCGCTCGTGCGCTCGTTTGCTATCGGAGACATCGCGCATCAGCCCGACACAGCGCAGCATTCGCCCATCGGAATTCGGGACACTCGCCGCTTCAAGCTCGAACCATCGCCAACTATTGTCGGCGTGACGGAGACGGAAGTCGCTCTTGATGCGGATGCCCGAGCGCTCCTGCGCCGACATTAACGTGACGCGGAACCGCTCCTTGTCGGTCGGGTGGACGTGCTTCAGGAAGTCGTCGACCTTCGACGACAGCTCACCCGGCATCAGCGACAAGGCAACCTCGACTTCGGGTCCGACCTTGATTTCGTCGCGGCGGATGTTCCATTCCCAGACCGATGATCCTGACGCAGCGAGCGCCAAGGATCGCGCCTGCAATTCCGTCGGAGCACCGGTGTAGCCAACATCGGAGGAGCGGAATGCGAACTGCGTGACCGTAAAGCCCATCAGGATGACAACGAGGACAAGACCGGCGACGAGGCTCGAGACGACGACATCACCGGACATACGCCCGCTCAGCGTCATGCCCGTTGCAAAGATCCAGACAAGAAACAGCAACCAGGTCGGAACGAGCGAGAGCGCGCGATCCTGGCCCTTCGCCGCCAGGAATATCGTGAACAGTCCGCCTATGCCTCCGATCGCCAGAAACGACAATCGGGCGAACGTCGCGGCAAGGCGTGGATCGATGACGGCGACGGCGATCAGTGTCAGTTGCGCGACGATCCAGACACCGATCATCATCCGGACGATCCCGTGCCATAGCCCCAAACGCAGGAATGTCGACAGAAAGATCACGAAGCTCGACGCCATCGCCGCCTCGCCGGCCGCGCGATAGATGGCGTTGTCCTCGGGTCTCAGATTGAAGAGCTTATGGAAGAAGCCAAAGTCGACGCAAAGATAGGTCAGAACCGTCCACGAGACCAATGCGGCCGCCGGAAAGATCAGTTTGTGGTTGGCTGCGAAGATCGACGTTAGAAAGATCGCAAGGAGACCCGTCAACCCGAGCATCGCCCCGTTGAAAAGCTGGCGGTCGCGGCTCTTGATCTCGTAATCGATCGGCTTCCAGAGATACATCCGCGCGTAGCGGTCACCGGCAAGCTCGGCGACATAGGTGATCGTCTGCCCCGGCTCCAACGTGATGCGGAAAACGTCGGCTTTGTCGTTCTTGATGCGCTCCGGCACGAAGCCAACCGAAGGGGTGACGCTTTCGATGCGGCGAGCGTCGAGGTCCGGCCAAACAGTGCCTGAACCAACGATCGTGTAGCGATCGGCGGTCAAAAGCCGTTCGAGCGATTTGTCAGATTTATTGGTGAGCGCGAAGACCATCCAGTTGGGACTGGTGCCGGGGACCGATGCCCGGACGGTCATGCGCCCCGAAACGCCATCCGGTCCGGCGGCTGTCTCGACCTGCAGGCTATCGCCGCGCCCTTCGTAGGCCTCGCCGAGCCGCGTGATCTCGATGCGTTCCTGATCTTCCCCGACGGGGATTGGCGTCAGCGCTTCGGCGCGGCCGGCAAGGGCCACGAGGCACGTCAAGATCAATCCCAGCGCCTGAAGCCAGGATCGTCCGTATTTCCCCCTGCCCATCCCCCAGGCTGCCATCAGCCCCCCTGTTCCACCGTGCCGGAACCCGGCCCATCAGCGAGACGTGCGTAAAGCAGGTGGTCTTCCCACCGCCCATTGATCTTCAGGTAAGCGCGCGCCATCCCCTCACGCTCGAACCCCGCCGACTCGAGAACGCGCATAGACGCGAAATTCTTCAACATCGTGGCGGCCTCGATGCGATGGAGCCGCAGCACATTGAAGGCCATTGGAAGCAAGATGCCGACCGCGTCGCGCATATGACCACGACCAGCGTAAGGCGCGCCCATCCAATACCCGAGGGACGCCGTCTGGGCCGAGCCGCGCCTAACGTTCGAGAGCGTAAGTCCCCCGATCAGCGCACCTGTTTCATTCTCGAAGATGAAATAGGGGTAGGAAACGTCGTTGTGGATGTCTTTGGCGTAGGCTCGCAGACGCCGCCGAAACATCGCGCGAGAGAGATCATCCGGGGACCAGATCGGTTCCCATGGTGTCAGATGGGCGCGGCTCAATGCTCGGAGCTCGGCCCATTCCGTGTAATCGGATGCAACCGGCTGGCGCAGCGTCAACCGGTGTCCGTGGACGACTTCGAAATCTTCATCGGGACGGATTGAGCGAAGAAAAGCCACGCGTTACCTCGCTGCCCTGCCAACCGTGACCGCAGCTTCGCGCGGCGCAAAACGCGTCGCAATCCGCGACGCCTGCCCCGACGACTTCCGGCCGGATCCGATAACGGCGACTGAGGGTGCTTCTTCAGTCAGCCTCTGTGCAAAGGCTTTGATAGCAGCGCGATCCACGGCCTCAACTCGCTCGACCAATTCCGCTATTGGAATGAGGCGTCCCTGAGCGAGCAGTTGTCGTGCCATTTGCTCCGCATTGACGGCAGAGCTGTCAAGCGCCATCAGCAGGCCCGACTTGAGCTGCACCTTCGAACGCTGCAACTCCGCTTCGGTCGGCCCCGCATCCGCGATTTCGACGAGCTGGGCGGCGACGACGTCGGCGAGCTCGCCAACCATCTCGGGGGATGTCGCTGCATGCACGGACAGCATTCCAGTGTCTCTAAGTCCCCAAATCGACGAGTCGATCGAGTAGCAGAGGCCTCGATCTTCCCGGATCTCTTGAAACAAGCGCGACGACATTCCGCCGCCGAATAACCCCGAAAAAACCTGCGCCGTATAGAACCCCGGCTCCAAATACGATGGTGACGGCAGCCCGATCAGAACATGACTTTGTTCGAAAGGTTTGCTCGACGCCGCAGAGCCGCCCTGGTAGCGCGCAGGCGATTCAATTCCCCGTTTACGTGAAGTGAGCCCCCCGAATAGGGCCTCAACGTGGCGGACGATGGCTTTGTGGTGCACAGCGCCAGCAGCGGAAACCACAATCGCCTCAGGAAGATAGTGCTCGTCCAGATAGGACTTGAAATCTCCGGCCACAAAGCTCCCGACGCTCGATTTGGTCCCGAGGATGGGTCGGCCAATGGATTGGCCCGGAAAGGCGACGCCCTGCATCAGGTCAAAAGCCATGTCGTCCGGGTTATCGTCCGACGCTGCAATCTCCTGCTGGATGACAATGCGCTCCCGCTCTATGTCCTCGGCGGCGAATTTCGAATCGAGGAGGATGTCGGCGATCAGTTCGAGTGCCACAACCTCGTCGCCCTTCAAGACGCGCGCGAAGTAGGCGGTCGTGTCCAATCCGGTCGATGCGTTGAGATCGCCGCCGACGCTTTCGATTTCATCGGCGATCTGCCGGGCGGACCGTTTTTTCGTGCCCTTGAACGCCATGTGTTCGAGGAAATGCGCGAGGCCGTGCTGGTCCTCCCGTTCGTGGCGCGCGCCAACGGCGACCCAGACGCCGAGCGATACCGTCTCAAGCGCGGGCATATGGTGCGTCACGACACGAATGCCGTTCGAAAGCGTTGTAAGATCCGTCGTCATCGCGACACTCCCGCAGAGGCGCGGCTGTGGTTCAGAACGAATTCTTCGACGGCGGCGAGGTTGTTTGAAAGAATTTCGAAGCGCTCCTTGTCCGTCATCAGATGCTCGAAACCGTGCGGTAGCGGAGGCCTTTTGCTCGTGATCGCTTCGATTGCATCCGGAAATTTGGCGGGATGGGCGGTCGCGAGAACAACCGTGTCGCCTTCCGCGACACGTCCGGCGGCAACCACCGCGCACGCCGTGTGCGGGTCGAGCAAATAGCCGTAGCGGGTTTCGGTATCCCGAATACAGTCGGCGACATCTTTTTCCGATGCGGAGACAGCCGCGAAATCCGATTTCAGAATCGGCGCAAGACGGCCGAGTTCGAAAGATCCCTTGGCCGCCAACGATGCCATCAGGCTCCGAACGAGATCCGCATCGCGGCCCGAGGCCTCAAACAGATAGCGTTCAAAATTCGAAGAGACTTGGATATCCATCGACGGGGAGGATGTCGGGACCACGTCCCGCATCGCATAGGTGCCTGTCGCAACGGCACGCGGCAGGATGTCGTTTTCGTTCGAAGCAATGATCAGCTTGTTGATCGGCAGACCCATGCACTTCGCAACGTAACCCGCAAAGATATCTCCGAAGTTGCCGGTCGGGACAGAAAATGAGAGGGCAGCAGCGTTCTTGCCGCCGTTCAGTCTCGAAGCGGCATAGAAGTAATAAGTGACCTGGGCGACGATGCGCGCCCAATTGATCGAATTGACGCCCGACAGTTCAACACGATCGCGAAAGGCATGATCGTTGAACATGGCCTTCACCAGCGCCTGGCAGTCGTCAAATGTGCCGCGAATGGCCAGCGCATGAACATTCTCTTCGGCCGGGGTCGTCATCATCCGGCGCTGAACGTCAGAGACGCGGCCCTCGGGAAAGAGAATGACAACATCGACGCGCTGCGATGTCCGGAAGGCCTCGATAGCGGCGCCGCCGGTGTCGCCAGAGGTCGCGCCGACGATCGTCGCACGGCGACCGCGCTTGGCGAGCACATGGTCCATCAGCCGCGCAAGAAGCTGCATCGCGACGTCTTTGAAGGCGAGCGTCGGCCCGTGGAAGAGCTCGAGAACGGTGAGACCCGGTCTCAGCGTGTGCAGCGGCGTCACCTCCGACGTATCGAATGTCGCGTACGCATCCTTGGCCATGCGAAAAAGATCGTCGCGCGAGATTTCATCGCCGGTGAAGGGATGGATCACTTCAACCGCGATCTCGGCGAAGGATTTGTCGGCGAACGATGCGATGGTGTCGTTCGAGAGGACCGGCCAAGCTTGGGGCACGTAAAGCCCGCCGTCACGCGCGAGGCCCGCAAGAACAACGTCCTCGAAACCGAGCTTTTCGACTTCCCCGCGCGTTGAGATGTAGTTCAATTTTCCTCTCTTTCCGATGGGCAGAACTCAACAAACGAACCTAATTCGGCACGCGCGGGCAAACAACTGAAGCAGGTACCGAGTGGTTCAGAATCACTCTTCCTTAGATTGCAATTTTCCGTCTTTCACAGCCGCCAGGCGTTGTCGAGCGAAGACCGCGAAAATGACCACAAGGGTCAATGCGAGCCCATACCACGTTACGACATATTGAAGATGGTTATTGGGCAGGTTGATTTCAGTGGTGCCACCCTTCGGCCAGCCGCCGGGGTTCTCAGGTTGCGCGTCGGCATCCAGGGAAAACGGCGCAAAAGCCTGGCTTTTCTCAGCGTTGAACTGAAGGGGCGATGGAGGACCCGAGGGGCCCCACTGCATGCCGGCGAGATCGGGCCAGTACCAGCGGTTGCCCGCATAATCGTTGTCGGGCGCGAACCAGGGCTTCGCCTGCGCCAAGCGGACAAGGCCGGTAACCGTCACCGGCCCTGACACCTGCCCTTCGGCCCGCTTGGAAGGATCTTTCAGAGTGTCCGGCACCCAACCGCGGTTCACGAAAATCGGCGGCAGTCCGCCTTCCGGAATGAGGAGAGTGTAGATGTCCCAGCCTTGCGATGATGTCTTTGGGTCGTAGAGATGGCGCTCGCGGCTGTAGTCGAATGTGCCGGTAACACGCATGTGCATGTATTCGACATCGCCGGTTTTGACGTATTCCGCGAGGACAGCCGGGTAAGAGATCGGCTCCGCTGTCCGCCGCGTCTCGATCCTAGAGATCAGCGCTTCTTTCCAGGCCTTCCGGTGCCATTGCCAGTTGCCAAGGCCGATGAGGATCGGCAGCATGGCAAGCGTCAAAAGGCCCGGAACGATGAGGCCAGCGGCGCGCCAGCGCGCGAACATGCTCACTCCTTGGAGAGACGGCCTTCCTCGGCCTTGTTCTTGTATTGCAAGGCGATCAGCGTCGCCTTCAGAAAGCGCAAGAGGAAGACGGCAATTAACGGGGTCAAGATACCCCAAAGCAGAACGTGCATCCACCACGGAACGCCGAACTCGAATTCCGCGACGAGCGCTCCGCCGACGCAGAGGAAGCCGAGAATGAAGATGGCAAATACCGCGGGACCATCTCCGGTATCGACGAACTTGTAATCCAGCCCGCAGACATCACACTTTTCGCGCATGTTCAGCACATTCACGAAAAGCTTTCCCTTGCCGCATCGCGGACACCGGCATGTCAATCCGGCGACTAACGGCGAAACGGCATGACTTGAGCTTTCCAAGGCCATTTCTGCTTTCTATCTGATCGCGTCGCCGGCCACTACTGCGCATCCAGCGCGGACATTCAACTCTGTACAGTGCCACGCTGCAAACGACGAGAGGCGGCTTCGGGCCGCCTCTCGCCAGGACTGCATTGAAGCCAGGCGCTTCAAGCGCTGATTATCTATTCGGCGCCCGGAACAATCGGACCCGCGCCCCACACATAAATGCAGGCAAACAGGAACAGCCAGACGACGTCGACGAAATGCCAGTACCAAGCTGCCGCCTCGAAGCCGAAGTGCTGCTGGGGCGTGAAGGCACCCCGCATCGCACGAACGAGGCAGACCAACAGGAAGATCGTTCCGATGATGACGTGGGCGCCGTGGAAGCCAGTCGCCATGAAGAACGTCGAACCGTAGCTATGGCCCGCGTAGCTGAACCCGGCGTGGCTATATTCGATGGCTTGGCAGGTGGTGAATGTCAGGCCGAGAAGGACCGTCAAGATAAGGCCGATGACGAGACCGCGACGGTCATTCTTCAAAAGCGCGTGGTGCGCCCACGTCACCGTGCAGCCCGAGGTCAGCAGAATGAGCGTGTTGACCAACGGGAGGCCCCAGGGATTGAACGTGTGCTTGAAGAAACCCGGAATTGTCGCGTCCGTCGCTTCGACCGGAACGGGCGGCCATTTGCCTCCAAAGACCTGATCGCGCGTCGTCGTGCCGACGACGGTCGTTGCGTTGTTCATCAGGTCGTGTACGCCGGCTGGGAACAGGGCGAAGTCGAAATAGGCCCAGAACCAGGCGACGAAGAACATCACCTCCGAGGCGATGAAGAGGATCATGCCGTAACGAAGGTGAAGCTGAACAACCGGCGTTTGAAAGCCCTGGTTGGCTTCGCGAATGACGTCGATCCACCAGGCCCAAGCACAGGCAATGACTGCCGTTGCACCGATTGCAAAAAGCCAGGGACCTTGAATGCCGAGGACACCTTCACCGTCGACATGAGTGCGCATCCACACGATGCCGCCGACCGCCATGACTAGCGCCGACATTGATGTCAGAAGCGGCCACGGACTCGGATTTACAAGATGATAATCATGGTGCTTCGCGTGGGTATCCGCCATTTCCGTCTCCGTCCCCTTTAGGCCTTTAGCCTGTTCTTGCTTAAATCCTCGCCCTGCGTCGCGGTGACAGCACCATTTTCGCCCGAGCCGTTCAGCTACTTCTTTCGGTTTTCGTCATCCCCCATTCTTCCGCGGGTTCGAAGCATCGGCGGTCGCTGCCGGACGATCGACCGGATAGAAGACGTAGGAAAGCGTCACTTCAGACTGGGGCGCGGTGTCCCGGTCATCGAGCATCTTTGGATCGATGAAGAACGTCACAGGCATTTCCACTGTCTGATGGGGTTTCAGCGTCTGCTCATTGAAGCAGAAGCATTGAATCTTGTTGAAGTACAAGCCGAAAGCTTCCGGCGTCACGTTGTAGGAGGCTTGGCCCGTCACCGGCTTGTCGGAATTGTTCGTTGCCCGAAAGAAGGCAAGACCGGTCTCGCCGATCTTGAGGTCCATCTTGGTGATCTCGGGCTCGAACGTCCACGGCAGGCCCTGCGCAACATTCGAGTCAAAGCGGACCGTGATCGTGCGGTCGACAACCTTGTTGGTATTCGCGCGGACGCGCTGCGTCGTGCCGTTATAGCCGGTCGCCTTGCAGAACATCGTGTAGAGGGTCGGGGATGCCGCGGTGATCGAGCCCATGATCGCAAGGGCGCCAAGGCAGACGAAGACCGCCCGCCGGTTATTGCGAGACGGCCTTGGGGCCTTGTCCTCGTCTCTTTCGCCGGGCGCCTGCTTGTCCATCAGCCAATTCCATTTACGACATTGCCGCCGAGACGGACGAAAGTTGCGATGTAGAAGACCAAGACCATGAAGCCGAGCGCCAGCCCAATCGCGATCGATCGCCGCCTGCGGATTTTTTCGGCCGCAGGATCGAGGCGCTCGGGGCTTTTGGGATCGTCCTTCAAATCAGCCTCACGCTAGAATCCGACCGACGATTGCTTCGCCGAACAGCACGGCGAACAGGACGTAAAGGTACAGGATGGAAAACCAGAAGAGCTGGCGTGCCGCCGTATCGGCCTCGCGTCCTTCGGTCGTCATGTAAACGCGCACTGCGAGCGCAAGGAAGACCGCGCCGAGCGCCACAGAGCAAGCGAGATACGTGACGCCGCCGAGACCGACGAAGTACGGAACGACGGCCAGCGGCACGAGCAGAATGGAATAGAGCAGGATCTGGCGCCGCGTCTCTTTCAGGCCTGCGACGACCGGCAACATCGGGACTCCGACGCGCTCATAATCCCGGCAGCGATAGAGCGAGAGCGCCCAGAAGTGCGGCGGCGTCCACATGAAGATGATCATGAACAGAAGCAAGCTGTCGAAGCTGACGGAGCCCGTCACTGCAGCCCAGCCGATCATGGGAGGAAAGGCGCCGGCGGCACCGCCGATGACGATATTGTATGGCGTGCTTCGCTTCAGCCACATCGTGTAGACGAAGAGATAGAAGGCGATCGTGATGGCAAGGAGAGCGCCTGCCATCCAATTGACGAGGACGCCCAAGGTCAAAACAGAACAGACCGCGAGCACGCCTCCGAAGCTCAGCGCTTCATCGGCGGTCACCCGCCCGCGCGGAAGAGGCCGCGCCGCCGTGCGCGCCATGCGAGCGTCGATGTCGGCATCATACCACATATTGAGCGCGCCCGAGGCACCGGCTCCAATGGCGATCGAGATGATCGCAATGGCGCCAAGGACGGGATTGATCGGTCCCGGCGCGGCGAGCATCGCTGCCAGCGCCGTGAACACCACAAGCGCCATCACGCGCGGCTTCATGAGCTGAACGAAATCGCCGACACTTGGCTCAAGCACCAGATCGCTTTCGTGGATTTCACTTTGAATGCTCATTTGCCGGCGCGCCGTTCTCGGTACTCAGCTTCGTTTTATTGGGCACAACTGCGGGCCGATGCTCTCGGCCCGCAGCAGTATCGATCAATTCCAAATCAGTGGTGGTCCGTCGCGGCGATCCGCGGCAGCGTTTCGTACGAGTGGAATGCTGGCGGTGACGGTAGCGTCCACTCAAGCGTCGTTGCACCAATGCCCCACGGGTTCGAAGCCGCTTTCTCTTTCTTGATGAAGTACGCGTAGAACATCGAGAAAAGGAAGACGATCAGACCAGCGGTCGTAATGTAGGACCCAATGGACGAGATCCGGTTCCAATACGTGAACGCCTCCGGATAGTCGGCGTAGTGACGCGGCATGCCCGCGAGGCCCAGGAAGTGCTGCGGGAAGAACAGGATGTTGGCGCCGATAAACGTCAGCCAGAAGTGCAGCTTGCCAAGGAACTCGCTGTACATGTAGCCCGACATCTTCGGGAACCAGTAATACCAGCCCGCGAAGATCGAGAACACGGCCCCGAGCGACAGCACGTAATGGAAGTGCGCCACGACATAGTACGTGTTGTGCAGCGAACGGTCGACGCCGGCGTTGGAGCACATCACGCCCGTCACGCCGCCGATCGTGAAGAGGAAGATGAAGCCCAGCGCCCACACCATCGGCGTGCGGAACTGGATCGATCCACCCCACATCGTCGCAATCCAGGAGAAGATCTTCACGCCGGTCGGGACGGCGATGACCATCGTCGCGAACATGAAGTATGCCTGCGTATCGACGCTGAGGCCCGCGGTGTACATGTGGTGCGCCCAGACGATGAAGCCGACGAGACCGATGGCGACCATTGCATAGGCCATGCCGAGGTAGCC
>CAYYDL010000626.1:0-2822 GCA_964470545.1 uncultured Hyphomicrobium sp.
ATGCAGCGGCGATGTTCCGCGGTCAAGAGCATCAAACAGAAACGCAACATGGCAAGAACGATGTGGCGTCCGCGGGCGCGTCGGCCGCATATCTGACAACTTTTTTCGCATGAGAGTCTAAGCGCACGAGCGTCTTGTTACGTGCAGCGCAAAACCCGCATTATTCCCGGACTTCGCGATCGGCTTTCGCATAATGCTCGCGCCGATGAACTCACATCGCGCGAACGCGTCGCTCGGTAATGCCGAAAATATCGGCCATCGGCAGACGCGGGGCGACCTGGTTGCGCCCATTCCGTTTCGCCGAATAAAGCGCCGCGTCGGCGGCGGAAATCACGAGCCCGACGCGAATCTCGCGACTGAGAAAAGCCGACGCGACACCGAGACTAACGGTTACGACCTCACCATCGGCAAGTGCCGGATGCGGAATGGCCGCATCCTCCACCGCCCTGCGGATCCGCTCTGAGATCCGGACCGCAATGGGGAGATTGATTCCCCGCAGGAGCACGATGAATTCTTCGCCGCCGAACCGGAAAATGTCGTCCGCATAATCGCGCAGTTCGCTTTGAATGATACCCGCCACGCGCTTCAGGCAGACGTCCCCGGCCTGATGGCCTGCAGTGTCGTTGAAGGCCTTGAAGTGATCGATGTCGATGAGAATGACGGCCAGTTCCTCGCCACCCGCGGCCGGTTGATCACAGGTCTCGATAGCTTCATCAAGGGAACGACGATTCGGCAAACCTGTCAGCGGATCGCGACGGCTCTTGGCGTCCAGGTCACGGCGCTGCAGCCGGCCGCGAAGAGACAGGAGATAATTCATCCGCGTCTCGCGCTCGAGCACGTAAGAAGCGAAGAGCGTCAGCACGACGGCACAGGCGAAGACGGTATTGGCGGAGACCTGAAATTCGAACGGATAGCCCGGAAGCATCGCCAGTCCGCCGGCGTGAATGGCGAAACACGCGAGGCAAGCGGGCACCGACCACCAGAAGCGAACGCGCTGGATCATCGTCACGAATAGGAGAATGAGAATGATCGACTGATGCTGAGCATCGTTGTGCGCGCCGTTGCTGATCAGCATCAGGTAAAGACTGCTGCCCGCTCCCAAAACGACTCCACCGGCGGCAACGAGAAATTCGCGCATCGCGACGGGCGGATTGAGATAGAGAGACGCGATCAGCAGCAGCGCGATAGGAGTCACGATGCCAAGCCGAACCCAAAGAGCGGTCACGAACGTATCGGGCGCGATCAGCCAATCCGAAATCAGGAAGAGATCGTAAAGAAGGATACCAAAAAGACCGCCAAGCGCCAGTTGACGGCACCGGTCCGGCGATCCCTCAGACTCGAAAGCTGTTTCAAGCCGCTGCGGAAATTTAAGCAGCGGAAATCCCGACGCGATCGCCTTTTCGACCACAGCACGATCGATGCCGGCAGGAATGGATTCGCCCGTCACTCGTTCCATCACTTGCACGTCCCCGCTCATCATGAGCGCGGGCCACAGAACGAGGCTACATTGGCGGTCTTAATACGAAGTACACAGAACAGGTGAAGGTCAAAGTAATATTTCTCTGCGGGAAATCTTAAATCTGGATAGGCAAATAAGTTCAGGGCTCATAGAGGCAATGAGCACGCGGAATGACAGACATTTCAAACGATTAGAACGTTGCAATGCGATAGTAGAGCCCAAACGTACACTTTGATGGCGAAAACTTTTTTTGCGGCCCGTTTCCTCTGCTGAAGTTCAAATCCGATGGCGAAGGCCGACCGCAACCTTCGCATCCGAACGCCATGGTTGCATTCCGATCGGCCGAACCATCAAGAGCAGTAATCCGGCGAGCAAGATCATTACGCCCGACCCCTGAAAAATGACCGCGAACGCAACGTCCTGCTCCTTGAGCCATCCACCGACATACGTCATCACGCCGCCCGCTGTCGTCCCGACGAAATTCAGAAGTCCATAGGCAGTTGCGCGAGAACGAAAATCGACGACGGTGCATGCCGCCGGCATCAGGTTCGCGTCTAAAAACCCTTGCGACATGCCTGCAACGAGCACGCAAGCGAGCACAGCCGGCACATAATCAATCGCCCCAATGACCAAGAGGCACGGCGCCGCGACCAGAAAACCGATGGCCGGAACGAGCGATCTCGCCCGGAGATTTCGCGCCACCCACCAATCGGAGAGATTACTGGCAACAATCATCCCCAGGAATGCCGCGCCGTTGAAGGCCATAGGACCGTAAACGCCAGCCCACGCAGGCGTGACACCAATCTCCCCACGGAAAAATTCGGCAAGCCAGTTGCGCACCGGCCAGTACGCTGCACCATTCAACAGGTTCATCGCGAGGAGGAGCAGAAACCCAGGCGTCGACAGCAGCATATAGATTGCGTTGCGCGTGTCTGCGGTAACGACGACATCTTCCACCCCGCCCTCACGAGCTTGTGCAGGAAGCGGCGGGAACGCAATCGACAAAACAAGCGCATAGGCGACTCCGAGGCCGCCGATCGCGAGGAAGACAGGCCGCCAGCCGAAAGCCTCCGACAAGGCACCGCCCAATCCCCCGAGGACCGAGCCGGCATAGACGCCGCTCAGGTGCAGCCCTGTCGCACGGCTTCGCGTCGGTCCACGGTGGTATTCGACGATCAAAGAGACCGCGGCGGGCATATAGAAAGCCTCGCTGACCCCGAGGATTCCTCGAGCTGCGAGCATGCCTCCAAATGTATTTGCCAGACAGATTGCAAATGTCGCATCAGACCATATGACGATAATTGCAAGGATCACGCGACGCTTGCCGATCCGATACGCCAGATAGCCGGCGATCGGAGAGCAA
>CAYYDL010000627.1:0-1625 GCA_964470545.1 uncultured Hyphomicrobium sp.
CAGATCGAGCAGCTCATGGACGAGAATCTCGACCGCAAGCTCGCCGCCAGCGCCAGCCTCGGCCGCGCCCGCCGCATCGATGGCGTCCACGACCGTTACATCGAATTCGCCAAGCGCACGCTGCCAAAGACGCTGAGCCTCGATGGCCTCCGCGTCGTCATCGATTGCGCCAATGGCGCCGCCTATCGCGTTGCCCCGGCGGCGCTATGGGAACTCGGCGCCGATGTCATCGCCATCGGCGTCGAGCCCGACGGCTTCAACATCAACAAGGATTGCGGTTCGACCAAGCCGAACGCTCTCTGCCACAAGGTGCGCGAGGTCCGCGCCGATGTCGGCATCGCACTCGATGGTGATGCCGATCGTCTGATCGTCGTCGATGAGCACGGCCACATCGTCGACGGCGACCAGTTGATGGCGGTGATCGCCGAGCACTGGAAAACCGAAGGCATCCTGTCGAAGCCCGGCATCGTCGCAACCGTAATGTCGAACCTCGGGCTCGAGCGCTATCTCTCCGGTCTCGATCTGGCACTCCTACGCACGCCGGTCGGCGATCGTTACGTCCTCGATCGCATGCGCCAGGATGGCTACAACGTCGGCGGCGAACAATCGGGCCATATCATCCTCTCTGACTATACGACCACGGGCGATGGCTTCGTTGCCGCACTGCAGATTCTTGCAGTGGTGAAAAAGCTGGAAAAGCCAGTGTCCGAGGTCTGCCACCGTTTCGACCCGCTGCCGCAGGTGCTCAAGAACGTTCGCTACCGCAACGGCCAGCCGCTCGAAACTCCAGCCGTCCGCTCCGTGATCGCCGGCGCCGAGCAGCGGCTCAATGGTCACGGCCGCCTGATCATTCGGCCGTCCGGCACCGAGCCGGTCATCCGGGTGATGGGCGAAGGCGACGACAAGGGCCTGGTCGAAGAGATCGTCGACGAAATCGTCGCGGCCCTCACTCGCGCCGCGGCCTGAAGACTACGGTCGTACCACTTTGATGCGGATCAATGCCGCCTGGCGCGGCCTCGGCTTTTTTTGCCGGGTCGCGAACGGATCATTCTCGACAGTTTGGAATAGCTCGAAAGCCCGATCATTTCGGTTGCGACCGGAAGACCGGATCAATAGCCAATAGTTGCAAACTGAAACTAGATTTTTGGCCGCCATGATCGTCTGCTCTTGCAATGTCCTCACCGACCACGCAGTGCGCGCCGCGGTGGACTCGGGTGCGCCGCAGACGGCCGGCCAAGTTTACGGCTGCCTCGGCTGCAGCCCGCAATGCGGTCGATGCGCACGCACGATCTAGACGATCATGAGCGAGGCGCTCAATCGCGCGGACGGTGCTCCGAATCTGCCGTCAGACTGATCCGGCCGCGAACCCGGCCCTTCTCTCGTGCTGCCTTGCCTGCTTGCGCAGCGTTCGCCGCAGGCTAAGTTTATCGGATGCCAGGTTGAGGCGCTGAGCGGCGCCCGTACGCGAAAGGACGAGCCAGATGAAGGGCGATCCCAAAGTCATCGAATATCTCAACAAGGGTCTTCGCTCGGAGCTGACCGCGATCAACCAGTATTGGATTCATTACCGCCTGCTCGATGACTGGGGCTATCTCGACCTCGCCAAGAAGTGGCGCGCGGAATCG
>CAYYDL010000628.1:0-5242 GCA_964470545.1 uncultured Hyphomicrobium sp.
GAAGCTGAGGCATCGACGTCCGGCGCAGCGGAATTGCCGAACTGATCGAGTTCCTGCTCGGTTACCGATGCGTCCGGGCCGCTGACCATCGAGCTATAGGTCGGGACTGTCCGGTCGCTGATCTGTGCATTTACGAGGCTCGGAATCGATTCTGCGCTGGCGGGAACACCCGAAAGAGCCAGTACGCCTGAGACAATCATGAAAGAGAGAACTTTGTTCGTCGACATGGCTGTAACTCCCAAAATGGTATTTGCTTGTCTGCTGTCTGCCGAGCCTTTCGGTTCGGGGAGCAGCTGCCAACGAATTTGATCCGAGCACGGCACTTCCGCTATCGCACGTTGGGTCGTCCCGACAGCCACCAAGGCGTTAGCGTTCCACACGATCGTTTCTGGGCGTTATACGCGGGTATGATGCGGAAATTGGCATCCGCCAGCCGCGGCGCGCGAATGCCGATGAAGGATCTCGATTAACGACACATAGGCTCGTTTTGCATGAAAGACAGCCCTTCATGCAAACTGGAAATGAGGCTGCGTTTCAGAAAGAACGTCTGTTTTTGCCCTCCTATGGTCGTCGCCGTTTGGGGCGTGGTTCGTGACTTCGGCTCCAGATCGATGACGCGGATAGGAGCGACGTCCATGGATAGTTTTTCTCGCCGGAACATTCTCGCAATCGGAGCCGCAACGAGCGCGCTCGCTGCTTCCACGGCCGCTCGCGCCGCGGCGTTCGGAAATCCTGATCAGCCCGCCGAGGGAGCCATCAACGCCAATCCTGCCGGTCTTTCCGACCCCGGGCCGAGAAATCCTATCATAGGCAGCCAGTTTCCTTCGTTCGAAAGTCCGCCCCCAACGGACGTCGGCGGGATGCCGCTGTTCTGGGGATCTTTCAACAACGCTGCAAAACGTATTCAGAACGGCGGGTGGGCGCGACAGGTCACGCAGGCCGACTTCGCGATTTCGGAAGCCGTGTCGGGCGTCAACATGCGTCTTGGACCCGGGGGCATCCGCGAGATGCACTGGCACCTCGCCGCCGAGTGGGCGATCATGACAAATGGGCGCTGTCGCGTCACCGTGCTCGATCCCCAAGGACACGCATATATCGATGATGTCGGACCGGGTGACCTTTGGTATTTTCCAGCCGGTTTTCCGCACTCTTTGCAGGGTCTCGGCCCTGATGGTTGCGAATTCGTGATCGTCTTCGATGAAGGACGGCAATCGGAATACAATACGCTTCTTCTGTCAGATTGGATCGCGCATACGCCGCCCGATCTGCTCGCCGCAAATTTCGGCGTGCCAAAGGATGTCTTCAAGAATATCCCGCTTCATGATCTTTGGATCTTCCAAGGCAAGGAGCCCGGACCCCTCGAGGCCGATCAGGCTGCCGTTGCTTCGGGCGGAACTCCGCCTAATCCGTTTACTTTCAAACTTGGCGCATCGAAGCCGATCAAATCCAATTCGTCCGGCGAATTGCGTCTGGCCGATAGCTCAGTCTTCAAAGTGTCGAAGACGATCGCCGCTGCAATCGAGGTTCTGAAACCGGGGGCGGTCAGGGAGATGCACTGGCATCCGAATGCGGACGAATGGCAGTACTGGCTCGAAGGCCAAGGGCGCATGACGGTGTTCGACGCCGGACCTCGTGCGCAGACTGCCGATTTTAAAGCCGGCGACATCGGCTATGTAAAGAAAAGTCAAGGGCACGTTCTGCAAAACACCGGCGACACGGACATGAAATTCGTGGCCGTCTTCAAGGCGCCCGACTATCAGGAGATCAGCTTGTCGGATTGGTTGACGCACACGCCGCTGGCGCTTGTCGCGCAGCATCTCAATCTTGATGTTGCCGATATTGCGAAGTTTCCAAACAACGCGCCAGGTATCGTGTCGGGAAAAGTATCCTAATGGTGAGACTCTCAGTCATTTTAATGCATAGGACGGCAATCGCCGCGGCCGAGTACTGCTGCGAGCGTCGTCTTTCATAGGGTGCACATGTCGCGAACCGTTGCTGCATTACTCGCGGGTTTTATCGCAATCGCCGTGAATTCGCTTTTGTTGCTCGCCGCAGATCTCGTGCCGCTCACGACGGCGCACGGCGGCTTGCTTCGGCTGCTTCAAATGATGACTGGTCTGCACCTGCCGGCGACGTCTGCATTCAAATGGGGATTTCATGGCGCCGTCGGCCTCGGCATGGCGCTGGTCTATGCCTATGTGATGGAGCCAGCGTTCCCCGCCAGCGCGATCATCAAAGGGCTGCTCTACGCTCTCGTTGTCTGGTGTCTCAACTCGGCGTTTGTTCTGCCTCTCATCGGAGAAGGTTTCGCTGGGTCGCAGCATCTGACGTTCGCCGGCATGGCGTGGTTTGCCGGGGCGCACACAACGTTTTTCGTCTGCCTTGCATTGCTTTACGCGCAATTCCGAGAAGAGGCGCGAGATGGCTCACGAGGAATTCCTGAGGAGACGCGTGTTCAGTAGCCAAACGCCGACGCCCGAACCTAGCAGGCAAAGCAAAAGCACGTAGTAGAGATGCGCCATAGGATGAAACTGCATCAAAGGCGGAACGATAACGGGCGTCAGCCCGCCTGAGATCGCGTAGGCAAGATTGTAGGAAAAGGATACCCCCGAGAAGCGGACAGCTGGAGGGAATGCGCGAACCATGACGACGGGGACGCCGCCAACAATGCCGACGAGAAATCCCGTCATGGAATAGAGCGGCAGCAGAAGGGGTGGGTCGGCCACAGCGTTTATATAAAATATGCTCGCGCTGATCGCCAAAAGCGGACATCCGAATGCGAAAAAGCGCCCCGGGCCGATCCGGTCGATGACAAGACCGCCGACAATGCAGCCGATCAAGAGGAAGAACGTTGCGACGGAATTCGCCTGCAGCACGGCGTCGGCCGGCAGACCCAGATGCTGCAATAGCGCGGGCGTCATCAGGACAACCAGCACGATGATGCCGGACAGCATCCAGGTCAGCAGCAGCGAAACGACGACGGCGCTGCGGTGGTCGCGAATGACGGCCTTCAAGGGCAACTCGGTGACGAGCGCCTTGCGCGCCTGCAATTCGAGAAAAATCGGCGTCTCGGAAAGCAGCAGGCGCAAATAAACCGACAACATACCCAAAACGCCGCCCAGCAGAAACGGCAGGCGCCAGGCCCAGTTCGCGAGATCGGCAGGTGTGTAGACATGGTTGACAGCTGTGGCGACGAGGGACCCGAGCAGGATTCCGGTCGTCAATCCGGCCGTGAGCGTTCCGCAAGCATAGCCGATACGGTTCTTCGGCAGATGCTCCGACACGAAAACCCAAGCGCCGGGAACTTCGCCACCGATCGCGGCGCCCTGGACAATGCGCAACAGCAGAAGGCAGATCGGCGCCCAAATCGAGATCTGCGCATAGGTCGGCAATAGCCCCATCCCGAGTGTCGATGCCGCCATGAGGATGATGCTGAACGTGAACATCCGCTTGCGGCCGAACAGGTCCCCGAAATGGGCCATGACGATGCCGCCCAGGGGGCGAACCAAATATCCCGCCGCGAAAATGCCGAAGGTCTGGAACTGGCGGAGAGCGTCCGGAATTTCTGGGGGAAAGAAGAGGCTCCCCAGCACGTTAGCGAAGAACACGAAGACGATGAAATCGTAGAATTCGAGAGCACCGCCGAGGGCGGCAAGCACAAGCGTCTTGTAATCGCCGGCGACCAAAGGTCGTCTCGAGACGGTGTCGCCATATGTCATCCGCAGGTCGTCTCCCCAATCTGTCCACCGTTTATTTCTGATCGGCGGCGCAACGTCCATGGGGAAGGAAGTTCAACGGCGCACGGACGAAGACAAAGCCTGAAAATGCGTGTTTACCTGCCCATCCGGCAAATCTGTCTTGCCTATGCTGCATGGTTTCGTTTGTCAGCCGTGCCTGCGTGATGCAGGTCAAAGGAGGTTGTGCGGCGATCTGTTATGGAATTTTTATACGGGCCGCGCGATGTTGGCCCTTGAGGCTGCGTCGGCTCGAAAACATATTTGCTGGCAGTCGGTATTGTCGTTCATAGCATTCATAGTTCCGGCCTCTTTTCGCTTGGGAATGGGCCGCCGAGTAACAAGGCCTCGTTTCGTGAAACCTGTTCTCTTTCTGGCCTTGACGATTTCTTTGCTCGTTCCCGCTGGTGTTCGTGCGGATTCGCTGGGCGATTGCAATAATGGCGCCGATCCCGTCCGCCAGATCCGTGGATGTACGCGCGTCATCAACAAGACGATGCTCAGCGATCCCCTTTCGACCGCCTATATGAACCGGGCGATCGCGCATGCCCAACGCCACGAGATGAAGAAAGCGATCGCGGACTTCAGCTCCGCGATCAATGCGAACCCTGCCAACAACTTTGCCTATTACAATCGCGGCAACGTTTATCTCGATCTGTCGAAGCCGAAGCAGGCAATCGCAGACTATTCGAAGGCGATTGAGCTCGCGCCCGATATGTCCCCGGCGTTTTTGAATCGGGCCCTTGCCAGTGAAATGATCGGCGACCGAAGCGCGAGTATCGCTGATTTCCGGGCGGCCCTCACATTGGAGCCGACGCTCTATGCGGCTGCCGAGGGCCTGAAGCGTCTCGGTGCAACTCCGCAGGCCGGACAGGCTGGCGACTAATTCGCGGGATAATGTGCTGGAAAACCAGAATTTTTTGCCTGTTACAAACTTTTACAAACTCTTACCGTCTCCGCATATGTAGCGAACGAACGATCGATAGACCTCCTGATGTACCGCAGAGAATGGTTATGCAGGAGGACGGAATGCTTGGCGCTTCGGAACACATCGGGACCAACGCTCACGTAGGACAGTTCACCTCCTCCGGGACCATAGCATCCGCAGATGCATCGGCTGACCGGTTCGAGCGCGGTACCATTCGCCGGATTGAAGCAAAAGAGCATGTTTTCTGCGACGGTGATCCCCGGACGCATGTTTTTCGTATCGAAGAGGGCGTGATCGCTCTTTCCAAGCTCCTCGGCGATGGCCGGCGGCAGATCATCGAATTCGCTTACCCTGGTGATTACATCGGTCTCGGCACCCTGCGCGAGCATATCTTCGATGCACAGGCAACGTGTGCCGCCAAGGTTCGCTGTCTGTCGGCGACGGCGCTGGAGCAGGAAGCTTCCCGCGACGCCAGCTTGGCACTCAGACTCTACAAAGCGGTTTCGGCGGAGTTGGCCGCCGCTCGGAGCTTACTGGTTTCCGTCGGTCAGCAGAGTGCCATGGAGCGGCTCGCGGGCTT
>CAYYDL010000629.1:0-2030 GCA_964470545.1 uncultured Hyphomicrobium sp.
CTTTCACAAGCGGAATTTTGCGCGCGACAATTTGAAGGTCGTTGCCGTCGGAGATATCACGGCCGCCGAACTCGGCAAAATCCTTGATGACGTCTTCGGAGGCTTGCCCGCAAAGGCCGATCTGATTCCCGTCGCAAAAACATCTCCGGTCGATGGCGGAAGCCAGAAGATCGTCGAAATGGGCGTCCCGCAATCGGTCGCCGTGTTCGGTCTCGGCGCCATGCCGCGCAAGGATCCGGATTTCATGACGGCTTTCGTCGTCAACCACATCCTTGGCGGCGGAGGCTTCTCCGCCCAGCTGATGGAAGAAGTGCGTGAGAAGCGCGGTCTTGCCTATTCCGTCTACACGTACCTGCAACCCTATCAGCACGCGACCATTCTCGTCGGAAGTGTCGCGACAAAGAACGCGTCGATGGCTGAAAGTCTGAGTATCATTCGCGGCGAGATGAAGAAGATGGCCCAGAATGGTCCGACAGCGGACGATCTCCAGGCGGCCAAGGATTATCTCACCGGCTCCTACGCGTTGCGCTTCGATACCAACTCGAAAATTGCTTCGCAGCTTCTCGGATTGATGCAGGAGGGCTTCGGTCCCGACTACGTCGAGAACCGCAACAAGATGATTGAGGCCGTCACGCTCGAAGATGCCAAGCGCGTCGCGGCTCGTCTCCTGAAGCCGGAGAATCTCGTCGTCACCGTCGTCGGCAAGCCGACAGGCATGAATGCGGCAGCCACGCCGCCGGTCCTACAACCCGCCGTCGCCGTGCCCGGACGCGGCTAGCATCGCGAGGAATGATCCTTGGGCTCGTCCCGAGGATCGATCGGCGCGAGGCTCCGAGGATATATTGGGTCTCAGCCTAACACCGAGGGTGACATTTCGGTCGCGGCATCACGCTTCCCGCCTTTTCTCGCGGTCGCATAGCGCACTTGGCCGCACATCCGAAATCGGCTAGGCCGGAACGGATTTGAGCAAGGAGCGTTGAAGCGGCCATGCAGGACGGGCAGCGGCACGACAAAGATCCAATTCAGCAAAAAATCGACGGATGTCTGGAAGCCACGATCGGCCGGTATGGCCTGACGCCTTCCGTTCACGCCTCATGGGTTGACCGTATGGCGGCGCACGTTGAGGCCCTGAAGGACGACTATCGTAATAACAAGCTCGCGCTCCTGCGCATCGTCGAGGAAGAGCAGGATATCGCCGACGCCGAAGCCGCACTGAAGCAGTTGAGCGAAAACGCCAAGACGCTCGTCTTCTTCGGGACCGGCGGCTCGAGCCTCGGTGGCGAAACGCTCGCTCAGCTTGCGGGCTGGAATATTTCGGGCGTCGCCCTTCCCGGTCAACGCGATCGCCCGCGCACGCGCTTCTATGGCAACCTCGACGGTGGTACACTTCAGAGCGTTCTGGAAACGCTCGACCTTGCGTCGTCCCGCTTCATCGTCACGTCGAAATCCGGTGGCACCGCCGAAACGCTTGCCCAAGCCATCGCGACGTTGACGGCAGTAAAAGCGGCCGGGCTCGAAGCACAAATTCCAAAAATGTTTCTTGGCATCACCGAGCCTGACAAACCCGGCAAGCTGAACGGCCTTCGCACGCTGTTTTCGAAGTTCGGAATTCCGATGCTGGAGCATCATACCGGCATTGGCGGACGCTTCTCCTGCCTGACGAATGTCGGCCTAATCCCCGCTATTGCACGCGGACTTGATGCGCGCGCAATTCGCGCGGGAGCCAAAAGCGTAATCGACTCGCTTCTCTCCGCGAACGCGCCGAAGGATTTCGCCCCGGCGGTCGGCGCCGCTACCGCCGTCGCGCTGTCGAAGGAAAAAGGCATCAGAACGCTCGTCATGATGCCTTACGCCGATAGGCTCGGACGTCTCTCGGCCTGGTTTGTCCAGCTATGGGCCGAAAGCCTCGGCAAAAGCGGCGAAGGAACGACCCCGGTTGGCGCGCTGGGACCCGTCGATCAGCATAGCCAGCTCCAGCTCTTCATGGACGGCCCGCACGACCATTATCTCACGATCATTCGCGTCGCGAG
>CAYYDL010000630.1:0-8203 GCA_964470545.1 uncultured Hyphomicrobium sp.
AACGAACGCGCCGGAGACCCAGCGAAGATTATTCGCAGAGCGTGAGGTGGCGTTTGCGCTCTTTCATATCGAGGTGGAAGTGATCGTGGTGGGCATCGTTCGTGTCGGGCCCCAGAACAGTGTCGAAAAGATCGCAGGCCGAGTCATGGGCTTGATGCAGAAAGGCTGACATGGCCTGCTTCGCCTTTTCGTCCTTCAACGCTTCGGGCGATTTCGGCTTCTCGCCAGCTTCCGCTTTGTCATCGCTTTTCTGCGCTAGGTCGTGCGCGCCAAGCTTAGATGCGGCGACCTTGAATTTCGTCTTGTCTTCCGCCGCCGCCGCGTCATTCGATTTCTGCGCCCGCTTCAATTCGTCTGCGGTCGGCCCCCAGTTCTTCGACACGCGAATGACTTTACCATCCGCCAAGACGAACGCCGAAACGTCGATGGCATTCATGAAGGCGTGCTCGCTGATGGGCGCGCGCGCCAGACCATAGCGGTTGCGGCAGGAATACGACCCCGAGACGACCCGCACGATCGGTGAGCCGAAGTTCTTCTGCGCCGCAGGTTGTAGTTTGTCCGAAATCCACGTGTTGAGCCCGGCGATCATCTTGCAGTTGAGTTCCACCGCCGGTTCGAACTTCACTTTGCTGTCGCCGACGCTTTTGAGAAGGTGCGGAGCAGGCGTTCCACAGATACCCTCTCGGACGGGGGGCAGTTCCTCCGAGACGACCGGCGTTTTCGCAAGCAGGTGCTCGCAATCCTGCTTTGCCGCCGCGACCTCGGCGTCTGTCCAGGGCGGCGCGCTCTGCTTCGCCGGAGGAAGCGGTTTCGTTTGAGCTTTAGTCTGGGGAGGCAGCGCGGGAACGGTGGGCGAAGGCGGTTGAGACGCAGGTAAATTTGGCCCCTGTTGATCCGTGCTCTGCTCCGAAGTCGGCGCTTCCGCTTTGAGATCGGATCCGGCTGCAACCATCGGCGCAACGGGCGAACTATCCGATCGTGCATGCAACTCGGCTTCGGGCGGGGAACTCAGCCGTCCAGCACGAACGATATAGAAGCTGTTCGGCTCGAACAGGGGCAGAAGCAGAAGGCCGAAGAAAACGATGCGGGTCAGCGTGACCGAGGCACGAACGGCCAGCGCGTCGGCCTTGACGGCCGCTTTGGCTCGAAGCGCCAGGACACGAGCCAACAATTCCTCTTGCGCGCTCAAGACGAAACCTACTCGTTGATGCCCCTAACGCGTTTCGTGCGCCCCGAAATTCTCAACAACAATAAACCAGAAATTTGACAACAGATGGCCCCGCTACCAACAGCAGGAAATATCAGCGTCAGCCGAAGACGAAACCTGTCGAAGCACCGAAGGCCGACCCAGGTTCCATATCGACAGGACAATACCGCGGAAATCTTCAAATTCGGTCAACGAGACCGAGGCTCTGTTTCTTGTAGTCGCGGGGAGTCATGCCGACCATCGCCTTGAACAGACGCCCGAAATGCGACACGTCTCCAAATCCCCAGGAATACGCGATGTCGCTGATCTGGCGATGTGCCTGCGCCGGATCGGCGAGGGCGGCCTGGCACTTTTCAATGCGCCGGCTGAAAAGCAGACGCTGCAGAGAGGTTTGTTCGGCGTCGAGCAATTGATTGGCGTAGCGAACAGAAATGCCGGCAGCCCCGGCGAGGCTCTCGCATGTTGCACTGCAATTCGAGAGATTGGCATCGACGACCGCCTTCAGCCGCAACAACGAGGCAAGCCGCGCAGAGGAGTGGACGAACCCGGAGCCCTCGGCCTCTTTCAACGCCATCGCGACGAGGTCCAGAAGCTGCAGTTTCACCTGCGATTGCGACGGCGTGCTCAAGAATGAAATCTGGTCCGGGAGCAGGCGTGCAAATGCCGACGCAAGGGCTCCGCCGCCCTGCTGCCCGTCAACGCGCTGAGCGGTCCATCGTCCGAGCGGGCCGAGCCGCACTTCACAATCGCGTCGTGACACTTCGATGACGAGACACCGGGAATCTTGCGATTGAACGAATGATGCCAGCCGTCCGAGATCGACGAGGCAGAGATCGCCGGCGCCCAACTGCGTTTCACGTCCATCCTGGCAGATCTTTACGTTCCCGGCCAACTGGACAATGACGTGGACGATATCGGCAAGCAGCGCGGCCTGCCTCTTGGTGCGCCAGGATGTCATGCCGTTGCAACGGAAGACCGAAAGCACCATTCCGGGCACGCGAAGAGACCGGATTTCGCCCTCGAATCGCGATGGCTGATCCGGCCTGTTTTCGTAGGGCCCGAATATCCGCCTGCTCGTCTCCAACCAGTATTCGAACCGGTCGCGAGGGTGCACGTCGGAGGTCGTGAAATACCATTCTGTCAGATCGTCTTCGACCGATTGAGCCGGATCGACAGCAGTGCGCAACATCGTCGTTCAGTCCTCCCCGCATTCGAAACATACGAAGGAAGGACGATAGGTCAAACTTAAATAAAGAAAATCCGCCGATGTTCATCTGGATGGAACGATCGGCGGCGTCCCGGGTTATCTTCGATCGCCTTTACGCGGACGCCGACGAGCGGCTGTCGTCCACATGGGCCGAAAGGATCGTTTGGAGGGTCGATACGAACTGGCTCGCTTCGGCGGCGGAAACACCCGCGAGCAGCTTTTTCTCGACCTTCGAATAGAGGCGATCCGCGCCAGCGATGGCCTTTGCTCCCCTCTTCGACAGCCGCACGCAATAGGCCCGGCCATCGAGCGGGGATCGTTTGCGTTCGAGCAATCCCTTGCGGATAAGGCGGCTGACGATCCCGGCGACGGTCGAACGATCGATGCCCGTGATTGTAACGAGATCTGTCTGGCTGAGATCTTCCTGACGAGAGATCGCGGTCAGGATCGCGAGCTGCCTGAGCGTCAAATCGTTATCTGCTGTTTCCGTCGAGTAGAGCTGGGTTGCGCACTGATCAAGGCGGCGCAGGAGATGGATAACCGAGCGCTGAAGATGGGCTGTCGGCCGCTGGCTCATTGCTGAATGTTCCCTCGCATGAAGACGTCTGATTTGCTCAGCACGCAAATACTCAGTGGAGAAAACAGTAGTCGGCGGCGATATTCTCTTCTGATGCGGGTTTGAAAGTCGGATGGGAGGGAGATTGCAAAAAATTTAGATAACCCCTCAGATCGGTATTATTATTCTCGATAAGAGAATAATGCTGCTTGGTTCTTAGGACGACGTCCGAGGATTCACGGTCACACGAAGCGGCATTCGCTCGAAAATCAGCCGACCACAATGGCACTTTTCACTGGTTGCGCCATCATCCGCCGCGCCCCTGGGGGCATGCTACCGAGGGGTGAGTTCAGCGTCCTCGGCGCAGTATCGAGGACTGCCGCCGAGAGCGCGAGAGAGACTACGGCGCGCGACAGCGGGAGGGAAAACTTTGGCGACGATCATCACCGTGCATGGCACGTTTGCGGCGCCGACGGCGGCCGACCCGAATGGTGGTCCTGCGCCAGAACCGCAGTGGTGGGAAGCGGGCAGCACGTTCGAAAATGACATGCGTGACTTCATCAAAGCCCGCGACGGCGAGCTGAATTTCGTGCCCTTTCCCTGGGCTGGCGACAACAGCGAGGTCGAACGACGTGCGGCCGGGGATAGGTTGACGAAAGTCCTGCGCGACCTTGAGACCAAAAGCGAGCCCTACTGCATCATCGGTCACAGCCACGGCGGATCGATCCTGTCGGATGCATTGCTCAGTAATGCCGCACGTCGCCGGCCGCTCGCGAATTTGAAACGCTGGATCACCGTCGGCACGCCATTTCTCAAGCTCCGGAAGGAACTTTGGCTCCTGACGCGGCTGAGCCTCATGCGGAAGGTGATTTTCGTCGCCTCCATGATGCTGCTCCTGATGTTTCTTGTTTACCTCGTCGCATCTCAGGTCGGCGGCGAACGGACGCTCTTCGGAAGCACGTTTCCGCGCGTGTGGATTTTTACGGGATTGCTGGCGAGCCTTCCGGCGCTGGTATTCTATCTCGCGCTGAGCTGGCTCGATCGGCGCAGCATGTTGAGCTATCACAAACGAACGACGAGGCACGCCCGAACGAGTTTCGCGCCACGATGGCTGCCGCTCTCCCATCCCGATGACGAAGCAATCCAGGGATTGTCGCTGCTGCCCGATGCGCGGCTCGATTTCTTTGATAAATCCTTTGCCGTGTCGACGATCACGTTGTTGTCGGTGATCACCCTGCCAATTCTGTATTTCGTTATTCTGCTGTCAGCGCCGACGATGGTGCGGATCGCGGACTGGCTGAAGGCAGAAATCTATGATGCCAACGCGTCGCCAGAGGCCGAGGCTGCGTTAAACGGCTTGCGCGATCAGCTCCTGGCAGCGCGGAAAGCCTCAGGGGAGGCCCTGACGGGCGAAAGCGGAAGCGCTGTCGCGCCCCGCCCTGATCGGAAAGCCGCTTGGCAGCAGTATCGCGCCAAACGTCAGGAACTCGCAACGAAGTATCCGAACCTTGACGCGATCGAGAGAGGACTGCGTTTCAAGAAGCGTTTCTTTGAGAAGGACGATCAGCCGTGCGAAGGCGGCGTGCTCTGCGGCCAGGGACGCGACCTCGCCATCAATAGCGGACTGCTGCTGCATGTCGTGACGGATGAGCTGTCGTGGGCGTTGGGCGCCGCCGACCTGGAGGATCGGTCGAAGCGGTGGTTCTGGTCCCTTTTCGTGCCGGCCATTATCGTGCCCGCAATACTCGGCGCCGTCGCCCTCGTTTTGATGGTCCTCATTCAGGGCATCGCAACGTTTGTGAGTGCGGTTGCCAGCCGTGTTCTCAACGGCATCACGAACGCGGAAGTCAAACGCGCGGCCTACGGCAACGATACCGACGGCGAGATTGCCATCGGTGCCCTGGACCGGCCGACCTGGGTCGAGAAATCCTTGCCGCGACTGCCTGCCCCCGTAGCTGACCTCATCACGGACTACAGCAACGCGGCGGCCAGTCTGTCGATCGCCAAGTTTCGTCATGCCATCGGACAAATCCGCTTCGCAGTGCCGCCACACACCGCCGATACTGCCATCAGCACATATTTCACCTGGAAAGAGCTTGTGCACGCCTCCTATTTCGACGTTCCGGAATTCCGCAAGCTCATTGCGCAGGTCATCGGCCGTGCCGAAGGTTTCGTTCCGAGCGAGCGTTTCCGGGCTGATCCCGATTTCGCAAAAACGGCGGAGTGGCTCGATGCCATCGAAGGAGGACCAACGACGACGGACGAGCCAGCCGATCGCGGACCGACGCCGCAGGATTCCAAGGCGGTGGCGGCGGTCGTTGGATCGACGGTGAAAGCTTCACCGTAGCGGGAGATCGACGGCGCGGCCAAGGCGGCGACGACGTGCGCCCTTGAGCGTCGACATCAGCGATCGCTGAAATCGTCGAGAACCTTCTGCAGGGGATCATTGTCGATATGCACCGCACCAGCGAAGGGGTGATCGATCGACACGATGACGAGTAGCCCCGTAAACACGATGACTGACAAGATCCCTGTCATCAGAACTTGGGCGGAAAGGTTTTCGGTTCCGAAGAAGAACGTGAACCCGATTGTCAGAAACGCGCCGATGAACAGTGCGGCCCACAGGATGTCAGGAACGATGCCCGATGCGAGTTGCAGTCGGGTTCGACGCGCCTGCGTAATGACGTCGAGCTGCTTGAAGAGCTCAGAGAGGATTGAAGGCGCGAGCAGTCCCTTGTCCGCCAATCGCATGGTCGAGGCATAAAGAAAATCGAGGGAACGCGTCACTTCCGTGCTTCCCTTTTCCTCTGCCATGCGTGGCCAGTCGCGCTCTATCACGAGCTTCAAATAGCGGTCGAGGGCCTTGCGGGTTGCAGCGAGATCGGGGATTGGATCCGTCGTCAGGCGATAGAGCGTTGCTGCGGCGCCCGCTTCCTGGAGAACGGCCACTTCTCCATCATTGAACCGTTCCCACACCACAATGACGGCGAAGGCGATCAATACAGCATATATGACGCCGACGGTCGCGAACTTGAACCCTGCGATCTCATTGTTGGTCGTCAGTCGCTCGAGGGTGATCCGACGGCGGATGAAAACCGGGCCGGCCATGGCGATCATGGTCGGAAGCACGACTATAACGAGCGTCGCGAGCCACAGAGGCATTGTTGAAACAAAGAGTGGCATTCGTCAGCGCTCCCCCAATAAGCCCACGAGCATATAGCGAGCAGGGTGATCGCAGGAAAAGTGATCTTCGAAAAGAGTGTTACCGGTCGGCGGCGTTGGTCTTTGGCAAAAAGGCGCGAGGCATATTGGCGCTTTGAAACGATTGCAACTCGCCAGCGCCCGGATGGCAGCCTATGAAACTCGTATCATTCCAATTCCGGTACGATTGTCGAAAGATAGCGGCTCAGCGCTTATCCATTTTGTCCAACTTCGGCTCGTTGCGCCGCTCATCAGGTTTTTCATGGAATATCAGCCACATAGGTTCTGCGTCGCCCCCATGATGGATTGGACGGACCGGCACTGCCGGGTCTTCCATCGGCGGCTGACGAAGCATGCCTTGCTGTATACCGAGATGGTAACAGCGGACGCCGTGATCCACGGTGACCGCGACCGGCTGCTCGGATTTTCGGATGAAGAACATCCGATCGCCTTGCAACTCGGCGGCTCGGACCCGGCCAAGCTCGCGAAGGCGGCGCGCATTGGCGCCGACTATGGCTATGACGAAATCAACCTCAACGTCGGCTGCCCGTCCGACCGCGTCCAGGAAGGACGGTTCGGCGCCTGTCTGATGGCTGAGCCGGAACTTGTCGCCGACTGCGTGTCCGCGATGCGCGAAAGCCAGCCCGCCCGGGTGACCGTCAAGTGCCGCATCGGCATCGACGACCAAGACACCGAAAGCGGTTTGCAACGCTTCATCGACGTCGTCGCGGCCGCCGGATGCCGCTTGTTCGTCGTTCATGCCCGGAAGGCCTGGCTGAAGGGCTTGTCTCCGAAAGAGAACCGCGAAGTCCCGCCGCTCGATTACCGTCGCGTCCATCGACTGAAGGCAAATCGCCCGGACCTTACCATCGTTCTCAACGGCGGCATCGAGAGCGTTGACGATGCGCGCAGGCACCTGGAGCACGTCGACGGCGTCATGCTTGGCCGCGCCGCTTATCAAAATCCCTACCTCCTGGCCGACGTCGACCGCGCGATCTTCGGTGTCGCGTCCGAAACACCAACGCGCGGTGAAGCACTGTCGGAAATGCTGCCGTATGCGGGCAGACACATTTCCGCCGGCGGTCGCCTGTCGAATATCACCCGTCACGTTCTCGGGCTTTATCACGGCCAGCCGCGCGGCCGCGCATTCCGTCGCGTTCTGAGTGAGCGGGGAATTCGGGCCTCGGCGACTGCCGACGTTCTGAGCGACGCGATCGCGCTCGCCGAGCACGGTATCGACCGCAACGAGCAATCGGACGCGGCCTGAGATATCGCATGTCAGCTGACATATCGATCTCATACTTGATCGAGTTGCTGGCTCTCCTGGCTGGCGCAGGCTTGCTTGCGGGATTTCTTTCCGGCTTGCTCGGCATTGGCGGCGGCGGCGTTCTCGTCCCGGTACTTTATGAAGTGTTCGGCGCCGCAGGTGTTTCGGAAGACGTTCGCATGCACGTCACGCTTGGGACGACGCTGGGCGTCATCGCGCCGACGGTGTTTCGTTCTTTCCACGCGTTTCGAGCCCGCGGCACAGTCGATATTGCTGTCGTGAAGCGCATGGGGCCATGGATCTTCTTCGGCGTCGTCGCCGGCAGCGTCATCGCGTACTACGCCAGCAGTGAGGTGCTGCGCTGGATCTGGGTCATCTTCGGCACGGCGCTGGCGGTGAAGATGTTTCTTGGCCGTGATGACTGGAGACTCGCCGATCGTCTGCCGCATCCGCCCTGGCTCGAAGGCGTCTCCTTCGTCATCGGACTGATCTCGACGCTAATGGGTATCGGCGGGGCGACGTTCACTGTCCCGCTGCTGACATTGCACGGTATGCCACTGCTGCGAGCCGTCGGAACTGCGACGGGCGTCGGCACGATCATTGCGGTTCCCGGCATCATCGGCTACGTCATATCGGGATGGGGCGAACACGGGCTCCCGCCCTTTTCGATCGGCTACGTCAATCTCGGCGCTTGCCTGATCGCGCCACTCTCGGTTCTCGCCGCACCCTATGGCGTGCACGTCGCGCACGGCATCTCGAAGCGCA
>CAYYDL010000631.1:0-20853 GCA_964470545.1 uncultured Hyphomicrobium sp.
GAAGGCTCGCTTCGCCGCGCGGCTTCTCCGCTGCGACCTTTTCCTTGAGATCGTCCGGCACGGCCTCGGCAACATTGATATCCGGATCGATGCCTTTGGCCTGGATCGACCGGTTCGACGGCGTGTAGTAGCGCGCCGTCGTCAGACGGATCGCACCGTTGGCGCCGAGCGGAATGATCGTCTGCACCGAACCCTTGCCGAATGAGCGGGTGCCGATGACCGTCGCACGCTTGTGATCCTGCAAAGCACCAGCAACGATTTCAGACGCCGAAGCCGAACCGCCGTTGATCAGCACGACGATTTTCTTGCCGTCGCTGATATCGCCGGGGCGCGCGTTCGCACGCTGCGTCTCTTCGTTGTTGCGGCCCTTGGTCAGCACGATCGCGCCCTGCTCCAGGAAGTCGTCGGACACCGCGATCGCCTGATCGAGAAGACCGCCCGGATTGTTGCGCAGGTCGATGATGTAGCCCTTGATGTTCGGCCCGATTTCCTTGTCGAGCGTCTCGACGGCCTTCACGAGATTGGCATGCGTCTGCTCGTTGAAGGTCGAGATCTTGATGTAACCCACATCGCCTTCGACGTGTGATTTGACCGGGTTGATTCGAATGACGTCACGCACGACCTTGACGTCGAACGGCTCGTCGCGGCCCTTGCGAACGATGGTGAGCGTGATCGGCGTATTGACCGGACCGCGCATTTTTTCGACGGCCTGCTCGAGCGTCAGGCCGGAAATCGCTTCGTTATCGAGATGCGTGATGAGGTCGTTCGCCATCAGGCCAGCTTTGGCGGCAGGCGTATCGTCGATGGGCGAGACGACCTTGATGACGCCGTTCTCCATCGTGACTTCGATGCCGAGACCGCCGAACTCACCGCGCGTCTGGACCTGCATATCCCGGAAGTTCTTCGGGCTCATATAAGACGAGTGCGGATCGAGCGACGACAGCATACCGTTTATCGCCGCTTCGATGAGCTGGGTATCGTCCGGCTTGTCGACGTAGTCGGAACGGACACGCTCGAGCACGTCTCCGAAGAGATCGAGTTGCTTATAGAGTTCGGAATTCTGAGACGAGGTCGCCGAGTATGTTTGAGTGACATTAAGGAGCGTCGTCGCCCCGGCCAAACCCGTCATCAGCAGGAATGTCCAGAATGCATAGTCTGTCTTGCGCATTAGCCTTGTACCTTCTGCTGACCTGATGCCCACCAGGGATCGGGATCGATAGGACGTCCATCTTTACGAAGTTCAACATATAAAACGGGTCCGCTTACTGGTGTCGCGGACGTCGAATTCTTTTGGCCACCACTCATTGTACCGACGGGCTCCGCGGTCAGTACGAACTGTCCCGGCTGGACATCGATCTGAGACAAGCCCGCGAGCAGAACATGATAGCCGTCGCCGGCATTAATGATCAAGAGTTGCCCATAGCTGCGGAACTCCCCCGCGTAAACAACCCAGCCATCACACGGCGACGTGACCTGGGCGGAAAACCGCGTTTCGATGACGATACCCTTGGATTGTCCACCGAATTGCGTCCGTTCACCAAAGCCGAGGGCACGCCGGCCCTGGGCCGGCAACGGCAGTTTGCCGCGCGCGTCGGAAAACGGAATGGCGGGCTCGATGCGGCCGGGATTGGCCCCGGCAAGCGGAGAGCTGCCGGGCGCGAGTTCGATCATGGCAACCTTCTGCCCGTTCGCGGTCGTTGGCGCAGGCGACGGCGGAGCCGCGACGGCGACTGCCGGACCATGGGCTGCTGATGGCGCAGCGCTCGGAGATGCCATCGCCTTGTTTTGCGATGAAGCTATCTGGACGGGAGGCGACACCTGGACGGGTTTGGCAACGCCACCACTGCCGGCGTTCTCAGGTGGTGGCGGTGTGATGATCTGCGGTCCTGAGCTGGAAGCTGCCGAAGCCGATTGTACATTGTTGCGCTTCAGTTCCTCTTCGTAACGACCGAGACTCGTCTTCTCCTTCACTGCGGCGTCGAGCTTGTTGATGAGATCCGAAAGATTCGTCACGCTTTTCGAAATGTCGGCCGTCGCCGTGCGGACGGATGATAGTTGCGATTGCCGATCAGCGAGCGTCAGCTTCTTGGCTTCCATCAAACTTGCAAGACGTGTGCGCGCTTCATTGAGCCGATCGGTTTCCGCTTGCAGTCGCGCGCCTTCGGTCCGGATGTTGCCCATGACGTGCTGCAGATCGGCAAGTTGCGTACCGAGACTGAGCGCCTGATCTCTGAGACCCGGAAAAGCCGACGACAGCAACATGGCGCTACGAACCATCTTGAGCGCGTCTTCACGCCGCGTCACGAGAACCGGCGGCGGATTGCGCCCCATGCGTTGCAAAGCACTCAGAAGTGCCGCGATCTCACCATGACGCTGCGCCAGCGAGCCACGAACGATCCGTTCCTGCTCTTCGAGCTCCGATAAACGTCCCTCGATCGCGGTCATCTGTCCTTCGCTGCGCTGGATGAGGGCAGCGGTTTCGATCAGGCGGCTGTTCAAGCGCTGGCGCTCGGCATCGAGCTCGGCGACGTCCGATTGGATCGTTAGCTCTTTGGCCGCGTTAACATCAAGCTCGTGCTTTTTTTCTTCAAGCATCCGCTTCGCCGTTTCCGGATCGGTCGGCAGCGGGTCTTCGGCTAAGAGCGGCGACGACAACAGCACGAAGGAGAATGCCAAAATCCCGGCGAAGCGGACGCAGCCAAGGGCATCGCCGGTGCGAAGCTGTGCAGGAGATGACACCGGGTTCTTTGACACAGGGCCTCAAGTCGAAGTGCGCAAAGCACCGGGAAAAACGGATCTGGCCCGTCTCGAAACCGGATGTGCGAACGATGCCGCGAAAAAATTAAGGGATTTGCAGCCGAGAGCAAATTTCAAATGCGTAATGCTTTGCCAACGGATGGTCTTGGAATCGCGGTCCTGCGGCAACCGCGCCGCCGGCACATGAAGATTGCCCGCCCCCCTCGGAAGGCTTAAGCAAACCCTTGAGTTTCGCCGTAGGAAGCCCTGATGCAAACGTTTCTTTATCATGCCACGACCGTTGCCGTTTTCGCCGTTCTCATCGTCTTGCTTCTGGGTCTGCGCAACATGATGAAAGGCACCAGCCCGAACTTGAGCCAGAAGTTGATGCGTTTGCGCGTCGGGCTCCAATTCCTGGCGATCCTCATTATTCTTGCGTACGTCTTTGTGACCCACTAATGGCGCGGTAGCCATACGGGTACAAATGCGCAGTCTCATGCTTTTATGAGCGAATTGAGACAAACAATCCGGGTGACGGGTCGATGGTCGTACTCAACCGCATCTACACGAAAACCGGCGATGCCGGCACGACGGCGCTTGGCACTGGCGAGCGCGTTCCCAAGACATCTCCTCGGATAGCCGCCTATGGCACAGTTGACGAAACGAATGCCGCCGTGGGCGTCGCCCGCACGCATCTGGCCGGCGCAGAAGCCGAAATCGACGCTATGCTCCTGCGCGTCCAGAATGACTTGTTCGACCTCGGCGCCGATCTTTGTGTCCCCGACAAGGGCGAAAAGCTGCCGTACGAACCGCTGCGCATCTCGGATTCCCAGGTTTCCCGGCTTGAAGCCGAGATCGACCGGATGAATACCGAGCTCGAACCGTTGCGGTCTTTCATTCTGCCGGGCGGCACCCCGGCCGGCGCAGCGCTCCATGTCGCACGCACGGTGTCGCGCCGGGCCGAACGGCTGATGGTCGAGCTGACAAGCCTGCCGGGAGAAACCGTCAGCGCCCCGGCGCTCAAGTACATCAACAGACTTTCAGATTTCCTCTTTGTCGCAAGCCGGTTCGTCAACGATCGCGGCAAAGGCGATATCCTGTGGGTGCCGGGCAAGAACCGCTGATCGCGGCATTGCGCAACCGCCGACCACCAGTCATTGCCGGCAACTATAGCAATATCCCGATAGACATGAGGCCGCGCAGGCGAAAGACTTATCCAAATCAGCCCTTTTTAAGCACGCCGCGACGCACGCGCCGATTGACTTGAGCACAACCCACCCGTAGCTTTCGCCCTTCGCAGTTGCGAAAATTGCGCTCTCGCCCGGGATCGAACCGGGTAGGGAAGTGGAATATCGAGGTCCGCCCACAAGGCAATCGCGCTGCAAGGAAACCCGCGTTCGTCCGAAGCGCGGGAAACAACAAACAGGGGAGCGCCAGAATCCTGGCGGAAGGCATGAAGATCGTTGTGCCGGTTAAACGCGTCGTCGATTACAATGTTAAAATTCGCGTCAAACCGGATGGTTCTGGAATCGACCTGGCCAACGTCAAGATGTCGATGAACCCATTCGATGAAATCGCCGTCGAAGAGGCAGTTCGGCTCAAGGAAAAAAGCGGTGCCAAGGAAGTCGTCGCCGTCTCGATCGGACCGGCGAAGGCGCAGGAAACGCTGCGGACGGCCCTCGCCATCGGCGCTGACCGCGCCATCCTCGTCGAAATTCCCGACGGCGCAGTCGTAGAACCGCTCGCGGTCGCCAAGCTCCTGAAGGCGCTGGTCGACGACGAAAAGCCGGATCTCGTGATCCTCGGCAAGCAAGCGATCGACGACGACAGCAACCAGACGGGTCAGATGCTCGCGAGCCTTCTCGATTGGCCGCAGGGCACCTTTGCCTCGAAAGTCGTCCCCGAATCCGGTTCCGTTTCCGTCACGCGCGAAATTGATGGCGGCCTTGAGACGATCAAACTCAAGCTCCCGGCAATCATCACAACCGACCTCCGGCTCAACGAGCCGCGGTATCCGTCACTGCCTAACATCATGAAAGCCAAGAAGAAGCCACTTGATGTCAAGAAGCCCGACGACTTTGGGGTCGATATCGCACCGCGGCTCAAGGTTTTGAAAACCGCCGAGCCGGCAACGCGCAAAGCTGGCGTGAAAGTCGGCAGCGTTGCGGAGCTGGTCGAGAAGCTCAAGAGCGAAGCGGGAGTTCTTTGATTATGACGACACTTCTCCTCGCCGAACTCACCGGCAACACGCTCGCTCCTGCGACAGCCAAAGCGCTTTCCGCGGCGAAGGACCTTGGCGGAGACGTCCACATTCTGGTTGCAGGCTCAGACGTTGGTAGCGCCGCCGAGACTGCAGCCAAGCTTGCAGGCGCCTCGAAGGTCCTCGTCGCGGACGCGCCTCAACTGGCGAATGGTCTCGCCGAAGAGGTGGCGGCCGTGATCCTGTCCATCGCCAAGGATTATTCGGCGATCGTCGCTGCAGCGACGGCCTTTGGCAAAAACATTCTGCCGCGCGTCGCAGCCAAGCTCGACGTCATGCAGATCTCTGACATCGTCAAGGTGGTCTCGCCCGACACATTCGAACGGCCGATCTATGCGGGGAATGCCATCCAGACCGTGCAATCGACCGAGCCGACGAAGATCATTACTGTTCGCACGGCAGCCTTTGCTGCGGCGCCGGAAGGCGGTTCCGCCGCGATCGAAACGATCGCCGTTCCTGCCGCTGTCGGTGTCTCGACGTTCGAAAAGGCCGAGTTGTCGAAGTCGGATCGCCCGGAGCTGACGTCTGCGAAGATCATCATTTCCGGCGGCCGAGGCATGGGCAACGGTGAGAACTTCACCAAATACATCGAACCGATCGCCGACAAGCTCGGCGCCGCGATGGGAGCGTCCCGCGCTGCTGTCGACGCGGGCTTCGTGCCGAATGACTGGCAGGTCGGCCAGACCGGCAAGGTCGTGGCGCCGGACCTTTACATCGCCGTCGGCATCTCGGGCGCCATTCAGCACCTCGCCGGCATGAAGGATTCCAAGATCATCGTCGCGATCAACAAGGATGGCGACGCCCCGATCTTCCAGGTCGCCGACTACGGCCTCGTGGCCGACCTTTTCCAGGCCCTTCCGGAACTCGACGCCGAACTGCAGAAGGCCAAGGCCTGAGATAAACGCGCTGAGGCAACATCCTAACCCGCGAGGACATGACTTCATGCCGCAAACTCAGAAGCTGATGGAAAAAGGCAAGGTCGGCGTCCAGCCTGCCCGGACAATCAGCAAGGTCGGCGTCATCGGCGCCGGCCAGATGGGCAGCGGCATCGCCCATGTCGTCGCCCTCTCGGGGTATTCGGTCGCGATCAACGATTTGAAGAAGGAATCGTTTGATAAAGGCATCGAGGCCGTCACGAAGAACATGGCGCGCCAGATCGCGAAAGGTCTGATCACCGAGGAAAAACGCGACGAAGCACTGGAACGCATTTCCTTCGCACCGACACTTGAAGCCTTCGGCGATTGCGATCTCGTGATCGAGGCTGCAACGGAAGACGAATCGCTGAAGCACAAAATCTTCGCCGCGCTCTGTCCGCATCTGAAGCCGACGGCGATGCTCGCATCGAATACCTCTTCGATTTCGATTACGCGCCTCGCGTCCGGCACCGATCGCCCCGAAGATTTCATCGGCATGCACTTCATGAATCCGGTGCCGGTCATGGAGCTTGTTGAGCTGATCCGCGGCATTGCGACGGAGGACGAGACCTTCGCGACGGCAAAGACGTTCGTCGAAAGCCTCGGCAAGACGACGGCCGTGTCAGAAGATTTCCCGGCCTTCATCGTCAATCGCATCCTGCTTCCGATGATCAACGAAGCGGTCTACACGCTTTATGAAGGCGTCGGCACGGTCGAAGCGATCGACAAGGCAATGAGGCTCGGCGCCCATCATCCAATGGGGCCGCTGGAGCTTGCGGATTTTATCGGCCTCGACACCTGCTTGAGCGTGATGCAGGTGCTCTACGAAGGCCTTTCGGATTCGAAATACCGTCCCTGTCCGCTGCTGGTGAAATACGTCGAAGCCGGCTGGCTCGGCCGCAAGACAAAGCGTGGCTTCTACGATTATCGCGGCGAAAAGCCGGTTCCGACACGCTGAGCCGTCAACCGCCCAAGACGCCGCTTAACGCCCCACCGATCCCGCTGCGTTCGAGCAAGGCACCAAGCCCCGGATAGACGACGAGCCAAGACAGCGCCGCGATGCAAATCGTGAGACCGGTCGCAATCGGCCATCGCATCCCCCAGAATCGCCTGTGGCTCTCAGTGACGAACACCAGAACGGCGATCAACGTCAGGACGGCGAGCCCTTCCCATAGCGTTGCAAGATCGATCGGGGTCCCGCTCTTGAGCAACGCCACTGCGGTCGCGAAGAAAAAGAGCGCAACCAGACTCGACAGCAGCGCGCCGTAGCTGACGCTCAATACGCAAAGCTTCACATACGAGAGCGGTGAGCGCCGGCGCGTTCCCAGCGCGCGACAGAGGTAATATTGGATCGGCGTCAGAATCACCATGCCGACGTACTGCACGACTTCGTTCGTGATCACGGCCGAACTGTTTGACGTATTCGGGACATGGAAGAGAGCCGAATAAATCCGGGGCAAAATCACGAATGTGAGCGTCATTTGCGCACCGACCATCGCAGTCAGGAATCCCCACTGCGATCGATACGTAGGATCGTCCGTCAGGCGGATGATCGTATCGACCGGATGGCGCAGGAAGGACAGCGCCACAGAAAAAAGCCCATTACCGCCGCGCGAGCTGAAAAATTCCGACGTCAGGCTTCCCCAACCTTCTGCCGCATCATTCCGGTCAACCGCCGCTGCGGCGCCGCAAGTACTGCAGAATTTCCCTTGAAGCGTCGCCCCGCAATTCGCACAAAGTTCACCGCTCGCTGTACCTGCCTCCGTCATGAAGGTAGCCCTCAATGCCCATAGCCCGGTCCACTCCCTGTCTATCACGGGTGCATCACGCCAGAAACTGGCGCCCGTGCGACTTCCACGTTATGCAGCCGTTTCGGGTGTTCAGCAGCAAGAGACGGATATGGCGGTCAATTCTCGCGTGGCACTGGTGACGGGTGCAGGTTCGGGCATCGGAAGGGCTGTTGCCTTGAAGCTGCAGGAAGCTGGATTTGACGTTGCGCTTCTCGGCCGCCGCGTCGCCGAATTGCAGAAAACCGCCGACGCCCGATTTCCCCGAGGCGGAAAGTTTCTCATCGCTCCCGCCGACGTCGCCGATGAGGCAGCCGTCGTCGATTCCTTTTCCAGAACGCACAAAGCGTTCGGCCGGCTCGATCTCCTCTTCAACAACGCCGGAACGTTCACGCAAGGTATCCCCATTGACGAACTGTCGCTCAGCGAATGGAAGCGTGTCGTCGATGTCAATCTGACGGGATGTTTTCTATGCGCCCGGGAAGCCGTTCGCATCATGAAGGCGCAAGATCCCAAAGGCGGACGCATCATCAACAACGGCTCGATCTCGGCGCAGGTCCCGCGACCGTTGTCCGCCGCCTACACGGCAACGAAGCACGCGATCACAGGGCTGACGAAATCCCTTTCCCTCGATGGCCGCGCCGATAACATCGCCTGCTCGCAGATCGACATCGGTAACGCCGCGACGGATCTCACGGCCAAAATGGAAAGCGGTATCCTGCAAGCGAACGGCACCACCATGGTCGAACCGCGCATGGACGTTTCACATGTGGCGGACGCGGTGCTCTATATCGCGAACCTGCCACTTGACGCCAACGTGCAGTTCATGACGCTGATGGCAACCAAGATGCCCTTCATCGGCCGCGGTTGACCAATAGTTGTCGTCCTCGGGCTTGTCCCGAGGATTCATCAGGAAGTGATCCGTGTGTCGGAATGATCCTCGGCATAAAGTCGAGGCTGACATCAGAGAGGATTCAGACGCATCGCGATCGCTTCCGTCGTCAGAAACGCTGTCAAATCGCGTGTCAGATAATGAATGTGCGCCGGCAGCTCGCGCCATTCGCGGACCTTAAGCTGTGCCGGATGATCGATGTAATCGGAATGCACGAGCACCGTCGTCATACCGATCGCGGACGCGGGCTCGAGATTATGCGGCATGTCCTCGAACATTGCCGCCTGCGTCGCCGGAACTGCATGCAGTTTCAGAAGCCGGTCGAAGGCGTCGCGCTCTGGCTTCGGAACATAGTCGAGCGCCGCGATATCGCAGATATCTTCGAAAAGGTGCAGCACCCCCAGCTTCCGCGCCACGTTCTCCGCATGCCGCCGCGAACCGTTCGTAAAAATGAGCCGCCGTCCGGGCAAAGCTTCGATCGCAGCGGCAAGTTCGGGCAATTCCGGCACAACGGACAGATCGATATCGTGCACGTATTCAAGAAACGGACCCGGCGGCAGCTTGTGCACCTTCATCAATCCCGCGAGCGTCGTGCCGAATTGACGATAATAGGCCTTCTGCAGATGCCGTGCATGCTCGCGCGGCACGCCAAGCGTTTTCGCGATATAGGCGCTCATGCGCTGATCGACTTGCGCGAAGAGATCGCATGACGCCGGATAAAGCGTATTGTCGAGATCGAAAACCCACGTGTCGACGTGGCCGAACCCGCGCCGGGCGACGGTTGGCAAATCCAGCGTCCCGGCCCGCTCGGCCATCAAGCCTTGCCCTTCCTGCGGTCGGCGCGCTTCACCAACGTGCCGACGCCGTGCTCGGTAAAGAGTTCAAGCAGCACGCAATGCGGCACCCGCCCGTCGATGATGACAACGCCCTCGACGCCGGCTTCGACGACTTCGATGCACCCTTCGATCTTCGGGATCATGCCGCCCGAGATGGCGCCGCTTTTGATCATCGCATGCGCTTCATCGATCGTCAGGCTCGGAATGAGCTGCTTGGTCTCATCGAGCACGCCCGCAACGTCGGTCAGCAGAAGAAGGCGCTTAGCCTGCATGCGCGCCGCGAGCGCTGAAGCAAAGGTGTCGGCATTGACATTCAGCGTCTCACCTTCCCGGCTAATGGCGACCGGCGCAATGACAGGAATGAGGTCCGATTTTGAGATGACCTCGACAATGTGCGGATTAACTTCCAGCGGATCGCCCACGTAACCGATATCGACATGCTTCATGATGTTCGACTGTGGATCCGGCATCTCCGTGATCTTCTTCGCGATCATCAGATTGGCATCCTTTCCCGAGATGCCGACGGCCTTGCCGCCCTGCCGGTTGATGGCGGAAACGATTTCTTTGTTGATCTTTCCGGCAAGCACCATTTCGACGACCTCGACCGTCGGCTTGTCCGTGACGCGCAGGCCGTTGACGAAATCCGACTTGATCGCGAGCTTCTGCAGCATCTGCCCGATCTGCGGACCACCACCGTGCACGACGATCGGATTGATGCCGGATTGCTTCAGGTAGACGATATCCTGAGCGAAGGCCTTGAAGAGCTCTTCATCGCCCATGGCGTTGCCGCCGAATTTGATGACGACCGTCTTCTCATCGTAGAGAATAAGGTGCGGGATGGCTTCCGCGAGAATGCGCGCCTGCTGATGCGCGGTCAGCGGACTATCGGCAGGCAAGCCGCCGGGTTTTCCAGAGAGATTTTTCGCTGACGTCACGAGCATCCCCTATGGCCAGAACGACGAGCGCCGGCGGGGAGCCGGACGCCTTGTCGCGGTCTTATAGCTTCTCGGCGGACGGCCTCAACGTATTTCCAGGGATCGGTGGATGGCGGGCGTTCCTGACGCAGGGAAATGCCGGCATCTGGGGACGAAAGCCATTCCCCGCCTGCCAAGCGGCATGACCCTGCTATAACCTTGCCATCTGCGTGTATTTTCGACACGCTATCTGGGTGAGTCCTGGCCAGTCCTGCCCGTCTTGGCCTTTGTTTTTCAGGAGATGATGTGGGCGTGACGGCACCAGATATTACGCAGATCCCCATGTCGCCGGAGCTTGCTGCGACGCTGGCTCGGGGCGCGGAGTTTGCCGGCGCGACGGGCGCAGCGGATGTTTCGCTTGAGCATTTGCTTGCAGCGCTCTGCGATGACCCCGACGCTATGGCCGTCCTTGATGCCAGCCATATCGACGGCGAGCGCATCAAGGGCGACGTCATCTCGCGCGTCCTCCAAAGCGCGCAACAGGCCGCACCGCCACAAGACTCCCTTGGCGTCTCGCCCGAGGTGAGGCGCATACTCGAGGCGGCGGCCGCAGCAGCCCGCGGAAGCCGCCGACGCGACATCAACGGCGCCATCGTGCTCGCCGCAATCGTCGGCGACGCAAAAAGCATCGCCGCCGAGGTTCTGGAAGCACACGGGCTGACGTTCGAAAACGCCATCCGTGCCTTGCAAGCTGCCCTTTCGCCGCCGCGCGAAGCGCCCGTCCAACAACCTCCTGTCGCCGACGATGTCCTTGCTCGTGCTCGCGAGCGCGTGCAATCGCGGTCCGCGCCGTCCCTGCGCGAGATCATGAAAGACATGCCCCGGCCGGCCCCGATCCCGGAAGTTCCGGGAGTGCATGCTCCGCAACCAGAAGAGCCACATACCCAGCCGCCCTTTCCTCCGGCCTCGCCCTCCGATGCGCCATCACGCGAAATCGCGGGAGAACCGGGCCTGCCACCTGGTGCTGCGCCGACGGCCTTTCCCCACGATATCGATCAGACGTCCGAGTCGCCCCGCACGGAGCCAACCAGACCAGAACCGCGCACCGCACCGGCTGCTGCAGAACCGACGACGCAACCAACGAGCCCTTTTCCAGGGCAACCCGCACCGCACGGGCCGAGACTGCCGCTGGGCCGTGACGGTCCGTCACCGCGCCGCTCAGAGCCGACGTTTGACCTGCCCGCTGAAAACGCTGGCCCAGCGCCCTTCCCGCAAGAGCCATCCCTGCCCCTTCCCGCCCGCCCGCCCGGTCGGTCGGCGCCCGGCGGACCGCAGCAGGAAGCCAATCCGTCTGCACCGCCATTTCCATCCTCCACATCACAGTCACCCGCGCCGCCACGCGAGATATTTCCCGATCTGCCGCCGCGGCCGCAGCCGTCGCGGATACAGCCGCCCCCGATCCCGCCGTCAGCGGCCGCACCGGGTGTCGGCGGGCCGCCGGCGACGCGTCCCCGCACTCCGGGCCCCCTGCCATCGCAAGCGGGATCACCGCAGTTCGGACCGCACGGCCCAGGCCTGCCCCAAAGTGCAGCGCCGGGGCCTCATCCAGGTGCGCCGATGGGTGCTCCCATGGGTCCGGCGGGCCCACGGCCTAACCTCGGGCAAGAACCGGGATTCCGCCCCGGTCCTCCTGTCACCGGACACGCAACGCAATCGACCGCCCAGATGCAGCGGCCGGGCAAAAAGCGCAGCAAGGCTGCCGCCGCCGAAACCGGCCAGCTTGCCGAAAACATTCCGCGTTCGATGCGCGTTGGAAAAACCGTGCGCGCCGAGGTTCGTATCGCCAAGGCCGCGGTCAAAGCCTTGACCGAAGGCCTGGACGGCGGTGGCCAGGTCTGGCAGCACGCCGTCGCCGTGACGAAGGCGATGTCAGTGCGCATCCGTGCTCCAGACGGCGGCTTCTTCATCGAATCGGCGTCTCCCGAGACGCAGTGGATCGAAAGCAACCTCGGTTACGCGAGCGATGATTTCGCGAGTTGGCGCTTCCTGATCACGCCGCAGGCGCGCGGGTGGTCGGACCTGCAGATCATCGTCTCGGCCCGCACCATCGGCGCCGATGGCGTTGCAGCGGAAACGGCTCTTCCCGATCAGATCATCGAAGTGAAAGTGCGCGCCAATATCGGACGCGCGCTCGCGCGCCTGTTTGGCTGGACGATTGCCGCAATCCTCGGCGGCGCCTTGGCGACATTCGGGGAGACGGGAATGACGATCGCAACGGCGCTACTGAAAAAATTCGGCCACTAAACTCCGCCGCCGTGCGCCTGAAGAAGCTGCGCGATCGTTCCGCGCAGCTCTTCGAAGCCCAACCCTTTTTCCGAGGACGTGGCGATGATCGCCGGAAAGGCAGCCGGATGTTTGGCGAGCGCCTTGGAGATTTGGACAAGGACCTTCGCAAGATCGGTCTCGTTGATCTTATCGGCTTTCGTCAGAACGACCTGGTAGGACACGGCCGCTCCGTCGAGCAGCGCCATGATTTCATCGTCGACCGGCTTCAGCCCGTGGCGCGCATCGACGAGGAGAAAAACACGCAATAGCGTTCGTCGCCCCGCCAGATAGGCACGCAGAACCTTGTTCCATGCAGCGACCTTCTCCTTCGGCGCCTCGGCGAAGCCGTAGCCGGGCATGTCAACGAGGTAGAGCTCGGCGTTGGGCTCGGTGAAGAAGTTGAGTTCCTGCGTCCGCCCCGGCGTGTTCGACGCCCGCGCCAGCCGAAGCTGTCCGACGAGCGCATTGATGACGCTCGATTTGCCGACGTTCGAGCGACCCGCAAACGCGATTTCAGGCCGATCGTCAGGCGGCAGGTGATCGAGATCCGGCGTGCCGCGCGAGAACGTCCAGGCGCGCGTGAAAAGGCGCCGCCCGTTCTCGATCTCGTCGGCCGACAAGGTCTCAGCGTCTGCCATCGCGTGGTTCCGAAACGGTGCCCAGGCAGAACCCGGGCACGGGAGAAGCTATTTGCCGGGACCGCCGCTCATCCCGAACAGTCGCAAGAGCGGCGCGAAGGTGCGTCTGAGATTCCCGAAAAGATGGATCTCGGCGCCGTTCTTCTTGTTGATCCAGAGCTGCTGCAGGATCGACAGCGTATTGCTCCACGCCCAGTAGATCACGAGTCCTGCCGGGAAGCTCGCCAGCAGGAACGTGAACATCACGGGCATCCATTGGAAAATCTGCTGCTGAATGGGGTCCGGCTGCGGCGGATTGAGCTGCATCTGGACGAACATCGTGATGCCCATGATGAGCGGCCACGCGCCGAGATGCAGGAACGTTGGTCCCTCGAAAGGCAGCAAACCGAACAGATTGAACACCGTTGTTGGGTCCGGCGCAGAAAGATCCTTGATCCAGCCGAAGAACGGCGCATGCCGCATATCGATGGTGACGAACAGCACCTTGTAGAGGGCGAAAAAGACGGGGATCTGCAAAAGGATCGGCCAACAGCCCGCGAGGGGATTGATCTTCTCCTTTCGATAGAGGTCGAAGATTTCTTTTTGCTGCCGCTGCGCGTCGTCCTTGTATTGTTCCTTGATGCGCTGCATCTCCGGCTGCAGCTTCTTCATGCGCGCCATGCTCTCGTACTGACGGCTCGCCAGCGGATAGAACGCCGCCTTCACGATCACGGTCAGAACAAGAATTGTGATGCCGAAGTTGTGTACGACGCCGTTGATGAGCTCCATCAACCGGAACAGCGGCCGCGTGATGAAATAGAACCATCCCCAATCGATCAGACGATCGAAACGCAGAATGTTGAGCCCCTTCTCGTAGCCGTCGATCAGGGACGCCTGCTTGGCGCCCGCAAAGAGATGACCTTCGACGCCCTTGCGCATGCCGGGCCCGACGGTCAGCGCTCCGAGCAGGTAATCGGTCTGAAATGCATCGCGACCGGACGGATCGCGCGCGGGAAGCGCCGAGTACATGGCGCGATAAGGCGTGCTCTGATCCGGAACGAGAGCCGTCGCCCAATACTTGTCCGTGATCCCGAGCCAGCCGCCGACCACGTTCTCGAACGTCCTTGGCACACCCTCTTTCACGGCGTTCGCATAGGTATCCTCGATCAGCCCATGATCGCCAGAAACGCCGACAAGCCCTTCATGCAAAACGGAGTAGACGTGAGACGGCGGATGCCCGCTCCGATGCACGCGCGCGTAAGGAAGGAGCGAAACGTCGGCGTTGGTCTTGTTCTCGATCTCGTCGACGATCTTGAACATGTAGTTGCTGTCCACTGAGATCGTGCGATGGAAGATCACCCCCTGGCCATTATCCCATTGGAGGGTGACGGGGTTATCGGGCGTCAGCGTCGTTCCGCTTTCGACCTTCCAGACCGTGTCATGATCAGGCACCCTGATCGACGAGCCGACTTGGGGAACCCAGCCGAACTCCGCGAAATACGGATCGAACGTACCGGCGGGCGAAAGCAGCGTGACCATCGGGCTGTTGGGATCGACCGTCTCGCGGTATTTGCGCAGCACGAGATCGTCGATGCGTCCGGTCTTCAGGTCGATCGAACCCTCGAGCGATGGCGTCGAAATCGCGACGCGCGGCGTCGTCTTCAAAATTTCTTCGCGCGATTTCGGGGGTTCTGCGGACTGCTGCGCGTTGACCGGAACATTTGTCGTAGGTTCCGCGACGGGAGCATTGGCAACGTTCGGCGGGCTCTCTTTCGTCGCCACGCCTTTGTTCTGGGCTTCGAGTTGTTTGTTGAACTCTTGCTTCGCCTGCTCATGCTTGATCTGCGGCGCAGCGAAGAAATACTGCCAGCCCATGAGCACAAGGATCGACAGCACCACGGCGATGATCAGGTTGGTCTGGTCTTTTGGATCGCTAGGAGAGCTCATCAAGTCCTCGAATGGGAGCCGGCCTCTTGGGGCCCGTTCTGGCCCGGAAGCGATGGAGGAAACTGGTCATAAAGGGAAGGGGACACCCAGTCACGCTGACCCTTTTCTATCGGCGCGCACCGGTTTGTCACCGTGCAAAGCGGCGATGGCCCGGTCAACGTCGCGAAGAAGAAGATCGAAGGGTCGATCGAGAGCGGCTTGGCGCGCGATGATGACATAGTCGCAGGGGCCAAGATCCGAATTTTTCGTTTCAGCTGCAAACGCCGCCTTGAGCCGCCGGCGGATGCGGTTCCGCATCACGGCGTTGCCGATTTTCTTTGTGATCGTAAAGCCAAAGCGCGGCCCCTTGGCAGCACGCGAGGTGACAGCCGATCGTTCGCGCATCTCGATCAGAAATGCCGGCGTTGACTGCCGCCGGCCGCCGCGTACAGCGAGAAATTCGGAACGCGTCTTGAGCGTTGGAAGAATCGGAATGGCAGCCTCCAAAGCCGCAATAAAGCAGCGGGCAGCGGGGCCGAGGCGCGTTGGACCTGACTAGGCCGAAAGACGCTTGCGGCCCTTGGCGCGACGCCGTGCCAGAACCTTCTGGCCGCCGGCCGTCAACATGCGTTTGCGAAATCCGTGGCGGCGCTTGCGAACAAGGCGGCTCGGTTGATATGTGCGCTTCACGGAAATCTCCGTCCAAGTCTCTCTTGCCACGATCCGAGACCGGACCGAGCAGCATATTTCTCTTATTTTTCCGTAAATTACAAATGCACGTCGCCTGGGCGAAGACCCAGCCGATTGCGCATTTCTCCGGAATTCGGGCCCTTATAGTGGGGGCGACGGGGCAAGTCAACGAGAGCGCAGCGTCTCGCCGGGCCGTGAAAAGCCGCGCTCCTCACGTCCGGTAGGGGATAGAGCCCGATCTTCCCGTGAAAAGCCGGTGCACCGCGTTAATGTGCCCGACGGAAATTCACGATCTCTGGATAGCGCCAATATGCCCAAGGACACCGCCGAGCCAGCTCCGGAAACGCAAAGCATCGACGCGGACATTTGCATTATCGGCGCAGGCGCCGGTGGCACCGCACTCGCGTCCGCAGCCGCGGCTTTCGGACGACGCGTGGTCCTGATCGAAAAGCACAAGATGGGTGGGGAAGACCTCAATTATGGTGGCGTTCCGGTGAATGCTCTTCTGGCGGCAGCGAAGCGCGCCCAGATCATGCGCACGGCAACGCCCTTCGGCGTCCGCGGCGTCGAACCGTTGGTCGATCACACCTCCGTCAATCGATACATTGCGGACGTAGTCGCGCGGATCGCCCCAAATGCCAGCGTCGAAAGATTTGGCGGCATGGGCATCCGGGTGATCGCCGCGGCGGCTCGCTTCCTTGACCGCACGACGGTGGCCGCCGGAGACTATCGCATCTCCGCACGTCGTTTCGTCATCGCAACAGGTTCGACGCCGACGCTCCCGGCGATACCCGGCCTGACGGATGTCCCATATTTCACCAACGAGACCATTTTCGACAATAAGGGCCCGATTCCCCATCTGATCGTCATCGGTGCCGGAACGACCGGATTGGAACTGGCGCAGGCGCATCTCCGTCTCGGTTCCCGCGTCACGGTTCTCGAATCGGCGCACGCTCTCGGCGACGAAGACCCCGAGCTTGCCGTCGTGTTGCTGACACAGCTCGCCGAAGAAGGCATTGCTATCCGCGAAGGCGTGCGGATCACGCGCGTCTCCGGCACCACCGGCAAGGCTCTCGTTGAGCTTGAAAGCCATGGTGAGACAGAAACCATCGAGGGAACGGCTGTGCTCGTCACGACCGGGCGCAAGGCCAACGTCGCTGACCTCGATCTCAGGGCCGCAGCCGTGAAAGTCTCCGGCAACGCGATCCAGGTAAATAGCGGCCTGCGGACGACAAACAAACGCATCTATGCAATCGGCGACGCGACCGGCGGCCCGAGATATGCGCACGTCGCCAGCGCCCATGCCGACGTCGTCCTTCGCCGTATCCTGTTTCGCCTTCCCGCAAAGCTGAAGCCTTACGCAGCTCCGCGCGTCACATTCACCGAGCCCGCGCTGGCGAGCGTCGGCCTCTCAGAAGCGGAGGCCCGGGCGAAGTATGGTCGTATCGACGTTCTACGCTGGCCTTATCATGAAAACGACCGGGCTCAGATCGAGGGCAAGATCGAAGGACACATCAAGGTCATCACGACGAAGCGCGGCCGGATTCTCGGTGCGTCAATCGTCGGGGTCGAAGCCCCGGAAATCATTCAAATGTGGTCGCTGGCGCTGTCCCAGGCTCTGGGCATAAAGGCGATGACGGAATGGATTTCGCCCTACCCGACATTCTCGGAGATCAACAAAAGGGCTGCCATTCGCTATTTTGCAACCATGCCGAGCAACCCCTTTTTGCGCAAAATCATCGCGCTGCTTGCAAACGTCGGCTAATGATCTCCACATAAGGAGATGCTCAATCCGGTGCAGCGCGAAACGTTCAACGGCAACGATAAAAACGACGTCGGGAGCAAGGGAGCGCTATCGCCTGTCATGGCGCCTTGGCGCGCCCTTTCGCACTTTTGGGAAAGCCGCGGCCTTCCGACAAAGCTGATCCTATTGACCGCGGTCTTCGTCCTGATTGCCGAAGCGCTGATCTTTCTGCCGTCGATTGCGAGTTATCGCGTGACCTGGTTGCAGGAGCGCCTGACCGCCGCGCAACTCGCTGCTCTGACGTCGGATGCCTTTCCGGGCGGACAGATCCCATCGGCGCTGCGTGCCGATCTCCTCCGGACTGCGGGCGTGAAAGCCATCGCGTCCCGCACTGCCACCGAACGCCGCCTCGTCTTTCCACCCGAGGGCGATCTCTCGATCGACTACGTCTACTACCTGCCCCCGGAACCCAATTCGTTTTGGGAAAGCATCTCGACGCGGATCGAGCAGGCGAAGGACGCAGTGACCACGCTCCTTTCGAGCGGCCGGACCATTCGCGTCGTCGGCCATAGCGGGCCGGACAACAATGGCTTGATCGAGATCGTCATTCCCGAGGCGCCTCTCAAGGCGGCGATGATCCGCTATGGAATGAATATTCTTTGGCTCTCGATCATCCTCTCGCTGCTGACAGCCATCGTCGTCTATTTCGCGCTAAGTCGCCTCTTCGTGAAGCCGCTGACGCAGATCACGACGAACATGCTCCACTTCGCCGAAAATCCCGAGGACCAGAGCCGCATCATGCCGAACACCGGGAGACGCGATGAAATCGGTGTCGCCGAACGCGAGCTTGCCAGCATGCAGCGCCAGCTCTCGAGCCTCCTTGCACAGAAAAACCGGCTCGCGCAGCTCGGCATGGCGGTTTCGAAGATCAATCACGATCTCAGAAATATGCTGGCCAATGCGCAGCTCATTTCAGACCGCCTCGTTGCCATTCCCGATCCCACCGTCCAACGCTTCGTGCCGAAGTTGATCGCCTCGCTCGACCGCGCCATTCAGTTCTGCAATTCCTCACTGCAGTTCGGCGGTGTTTCGGAAGCCGCGCCGCGACGCGAGTTGATGCCGCTGAAGCCGTTGGTCTATGAAGTCGCCGACAGCCAAGGTCTGCCACGCGAAGGATCGATTGCCTTCATTGCGAATATAGAGCCGTCGCTGCTCGTCGACGCCGATCATGAGCATCTCTTCCGCGTTCTGAGCAACCTCATCCGCAATGCCGTCCAGGCGATCGAGAGCGTCGACGGCAAAACTGACGGTGAGGTACGCGTCGATGCCCACAGGGAAGGCCGCAAAGTCATCGTCGATGTCTCAGACAACGGTGCTGGTGTGCCGCAAAAGGCGCGGGAGAACCTGTTCAAGGCCTTCCAGGCCTCGACGAAAAAAGGCGGCACCGGCCTCGGGCTTGTCATCGCGGCCGAGCTTGTGCAGGCCCACGGCGGCTCACTGACCCTCGTGGACAGTCCAAAAGGCGCGCGGTTCCGCATCGAGTTGCCCGACCGGCCCGTCGATTGACCGTCTCTCTACCCGGCCCACCCAACGAGCACTTACGCACCTTTCGACAGCGCCAGCCCCCCATCCGCGGCGAAGCGCGGCGAGACGTCCAACCTCTGCCGGATCGAGGGCCCTTGCACTCTGCGGCGCGACCCACTAGAGAGGGTGCCTTCGCGCCCGGCACGCGAAATCCAACGCGCCGCCGGACGGGCTTCCAGCCCCAAAGCGACGAAAAAGCGCCGGTAGCTCAGTTGGATAGAGCACCAGACTACGAATCTGGGGGTCGTGGGTTCGAATCCTTCCCGGCGCGCCATTTCAGAACAAAAGAGAGTACTCCGTATTCCAAAATTCTGTCGGGCGTTTTCGAGCGCGGCAGGATGGACGTGCTCGGCATTCTCACGGATGCTCGTCGAAAACGTTTAGGATCCTGCAGATGAACTCACCGCTTGTATCCTGACTAAAGTCCGGGCTAATCGAGACGAGTTCGACTCCGGCCTTGCGCGACTGGCGAACAGAAAGCTCCTAGTGCAGTGCGTCGCGACTGAAACGGCTCAGCGAGTGGACGACGACGAAATCGTACAGCCCGCTCGACCCGAGTCGCCTTGAAGATCATTCCTGGAACACGGGCGCACCGGCTCGGAAAACACCTCGGCCAGTTGCTAACCGCGCTGTTCGCAATAAGCACTGCACTGTGCAATCGCTGTGTAAGGGGGAACGTATCCTAAAACAATCTCACATATGGGTCGGAGGCACGATTCCAAACCGTTTCATTTGTCGATATACGGACGTACGACAGAGACCCAGCTCAGCCGCAACGGCTGTAATATTCCACTTGTTGCGTCGAAGTGAGCCTTTCAACCGGGCACTTGGCTCGGGCAATTCATTATGCTTCATCGCTTCGAGATTAAATTCGTCCCCCTCTATATGCGCGAACCTTGGGGATTCATGGGGCGTCAGCACCTCGGTCGTAATTTCCGGGGGCAAATGCTGGACGAATATTCCGTCATCGGAAATCGCGAGAGCGAACCTGAGCGCATTGCGCAGTTCTCGGGCATTTCCCGGCCATGCGTAACGGAGTAACAAGTCCATCGCGTCTTGGTCGATCCAAGGCTTGCAGCCGAGCTGAGACGCTTCCTGGCTTAAGATGCGATAAATGATATAGGATCGATCTTGTCGTTCCCGCAAAGGGGGCAGGCACAGAGTCGCGCCGCAAAGTCTATAGTAAAGGTCCTGCCGGAAGCCCTCTTCCGCGACGAGCTTGCGCAAATCGCGATGCGAGGCGGACAACACCGTTATATCGACAGGCACACTCCTATCGGCGCCGAGAGGCAGAACTTCTTTTTCCGAAAGAACGCGCAACAGCCGTGTCTGGAGCTGCAGCGGCATGTCGCCAATCTCGTCAAGAAAAAGCGTTCCGCCGTCAGAGCGGACAATTAAACCTTGCATGCCTTTACTTCGTGCGCCGGTGAATGTTCCGGCCGTGTATCCGAACAATTCGCTTTCGATGAGCGATTCTGGAATGGCGGCACAATTTACTGCGATAAAAGGCTTATCGGCGCGATCGCTTGACTCGTGTAATGCCCGAGCCATGACTTCCTTACCCGTCCCCGTCTCGCCCTGGATAAGAATATTGACGCGCTTATTGACGAGCCGCCGCGCCTGCCCGA
>CAYYDL010000632.1:0-11558 GCA_964470545.1 uncultured Hyphomicrobium sp.
CTCAACGCCACGAAGCAGACCGTGGCCTATCTGAAATCTCGCAACATCGGAGCGGTCTGGATCGATATCGATTCCAAGGATTACCGGACGCGCAGCCCAAAAGTCGTTGAGCAGAATATTCTTTCGCAACTCGCGAAGGAGAAGAAGGGCATCATTCTGATGCACGACATCCACGCCTGGACGGCCGCACAGCTTCCGGATCTGCTCAAAGAGCTCCACGACCGGGGTTATAAAGTCGTGCACCTTGTCCCGAAGACGCAAGCCGAAACCGTCGCATCCTACGATGCTGCGGCCGAAAAGGCTCTCGCTGCAAAAGCCGCCGCCAAAGCCGCTGATCCGATGGCATCCCGTTCGATCGTATGGCCGATGTCTCCCGCACCAGGGACTGCCGTCGCATCCGTCTCGACGCCCGAACCACGTCATAAGAGAACGTGGCACTATAGGAAAGTCGGAACGAAGCATACGGTCGCCGTGGATACCTCGGATGACTCCGCACCTGTCAAAATACCTGTAGCGAAGTACAGGAAGGGAGCGAAGCCCAAGGACGACACCTCGCCCTGGCAGATTTTCAACTGACCGCGTACTTCGTGAAGTGCGCCGCCGATGATTATCGACGGCGCCCCTGACGCGTTTCACAACTCGGACTGGAAAGTCGGATTGGAAAGCCGGAATGCGGGTCAAGAACCCGTCGTCGGCGCGGACATAGCCGGCGCGTGGACGGCAATAGCGTCGCGCAAAGCCTGTTCCTTGGTATGGTCGAGTGAAGTCTTGAGCACAACACCCCCGGTGCCCTTGATGGCTTCCAGAACCTTGTCTTCCGTCATCTTCTTGATCTCGACGAACAGAGCCGCGCTTCCTGGCTGCAGGCTTCCTGCGAGATCTTTCATGAAGTCGTCGTTGATGCCGTAGTCGGCGAGCGCGCCACCCAGAGCACCCGAAGCCGCACCGACAGCAGCGCCCAACAGCGGCATCAGGAAAATCATGCCGACCAGCGTTCCCCAGAAGCCACCAGAAAGAGCCCCTGCGGCAGTCGTGTTGATCAGCTGGTTGAGCTTGACCTTGCCGTCCTCATGCTTGACCGCAATGACGGCGTCACCGATCTCGATCAAGTATTCTTTCTGAAGCTGAAACAGCTTCGTGCGCATATCCTCGGCTTTCGCCTCGGTCGGATAAACGATGACAACGAGATCTGACATGGCTCTAGCTCCACCTGTTGGACCGAACGGGACCTTACATCGGATGACACGGCGAGCTTGCCAACGAAATAGATCAATTTGCGAATGCCGCGGAGCGGGACGTCAAAAAATCGGTAAACGCGGCGTAAGCTCCGCTGGGAAGCTTTAGTGTGCGGTGCGCTTAGGAAAACGAATTCCCGTCGACCGGCCGCTCATCAACTTGCGGAGCTTGCTGGCATCCTGCTGAAGGGTGATTCGCAAATAGGTGGGCAGGCCGCCATGCCCCTCAGCGCCTTCCGCGAACGCGCTCACAAAATCGCCGATCGTCAGCGGTCCTTCCAAATGGCGCGTGACAATGTCGTGGTCCGGATAAACCGCCGCGGCATCATCGCTCAATGCTAAATTCCGATCGTCGAAGGCTACTTGGCGTGGGTTGAAACGCTGTCCCATAGCAGTCACTCCTGAAGTCCGCTGCCGCGGACGCTATCTGCATCGGCCGACAGACTAGAAGCTTCCCTCAGTCGCTTTCTTTCTCAAACGATCCGAGTTTTCTCCGATCGCACGATAGCCGCCATTTCGCAATTCCGTCGCAGGAAATAGGCCTATTACTTTCTGATTTTTAAGCCGTTGGACGGATTCCGGAAAGCTTGCATTTGCCAAAGTCGCTTCACCCCCAGCCATGGGAGCGGCGCGTCTGAGATGCGCCGACCCTCAAAGAATTAGGAAACACGATAATGGATGAGACCGATATGATCCCGCCGCAAAAGCCCAGCACGGGACGCGTGATTGCGGGCCACAAGGCAAAATTGGCAGCCTGCGCCGCAATCGTCGCGGTCCTTGGCGCCGGAGCCGTTTTGGCGGCCGACAGGCCAGCGCCCAATTCGCTGATGACGCCGGTCGTTGACTTGAGCACGTCCAACAGCACCCAGCAGGCGGTCCCGAGTTTTGCCAATCTCGTCGAGCGCGTGAAGCCAGCCGTCGTTTCTGTGTTCGTGAAGGCCGAGGAAGTTGACCAGGTTTCCAATCCATTCTCGGGCGGACAAAACCCGTTCGAAGGGACACCTTTTCAAGGATTGCCGTTCCAGTTCGGCCCGCAATCCGGCCAGGGAAAGCCGCAGACCCACCTCATGCAGGCTCAGGGTTCCGGATTTTTCATCTCGAATGATGGTTACCTGATCACGAACAACCATGTCGTCGAGCATGCCAAGAGCGTCGAGATCATGACGACGGACGGCAAGCGTTACAAAGCCAAGGTGGCCGGCACCGATCCGAAGACCGACCTCGCCCTTTTGAAGGTCGAGGGTTCGAACGACTTCCCATATGTGCGCCTCGCAACCAAGTCTCCGCGCATCGGTGACTGGGTCGTGGCCATGGGCAATCCCTTCGGCCTCGGCGGCACCGTCACAGCTGGGATCGTCTCCGCGAACGGTCGCGACATCGGCTCGGGCCCCTACGACGATTTCATCCAGATCGATGCCCCGATCAATAAAGGCAACTCCGGCGGACCGACGTTCAATCAAAACGGCGAAGTTGTCGGCGTGAACACCGCCATTTTCTCGCCCTCAGGCGGCTCGGTGGGTATCGCTTTCGACATCCCCGCTGAAACGGTGAAGTACGTTTCCGAGCAGCTTCGCGACTCCGGCCACGTGACGCGCGGTTGGATCGGCGTCTCGATCCAGCCTGTAACAGCGGATATCGCCGACAGCCTCGGTCTCAAGGAGGCCAAGGGCGCGCTCGTCGACGAGCCGCAGGACGGCGGACCAGCCGCTCAAGCGGGATTGAAATCGCAGGACGTGATCGTCTCCGTTAACGACCATGAGATCAAGGACGGCCGTGACCTGGCTCGCACCATCGCTGCGGTGAAGCCGGGGCAGCAGATCACGATCGCGTATATCCGCAACGGAGAAAAACACAGCGTCGACCTGAACGTCGGGCGGTATCCGGATGGAAAGTCGGCCCAGAACACCCCGAGCACAGATGATGATTTCAAGCTCGGCATGACCCTTGCTCCGGCCAACGAGGTCGACGGCGCGGGCACGCATGGTGCCGTGGTCATGAATGTGGATCCTGAAGGCACGGCTGCCGAGAAGGGCATTCAGCAAGGCGACGTCATTCTGTCGGTTGGCGGCAAATCCGTTTCCGGCCCCGGCGACGTGAAGAAGGCTCTAAAGGAAGCAAGAAAGGACAGCAAGCGTGCCGTCCTGATGCAGCTCAAGACCGCGCAAGGCGACCGCTTCGTGGCCGTTCCGACCACCCGGGAAGGCTGAGCCTAAATCCTACGAGAATGCAAATGGCGGCGGGCATCAAGCCTGCCGCCATTTTTCATGGATCACGTACGCGTCCGTCACGTGGCCTGTGCTGCTCCCGGCAAAGCTGAAACCAAATAGTCAGCTGGTCAGTGGCGCGCTTTCGAACCGCTCCCTCCCAGCGCTTTGTCGATGCACTCGAGCATCGTGCAGCCATCGAAGGGTTTGCTCAGAAATGCAATGGCGCCGGCCTCGTGGACACGCCGCCGAATTCGTTCCTCTGGGAACGCCGTGATGAAAATGATCGGAAGATTATGCCCTTGCGCCAAAAGATAAGTTTGGAGCTCAATACCATTCATGCCCGGCATATTGACGTCGGTGATCAGACACGAGGTCTCGTCCACACTCGTCGACTCCAAAAATTCTTCAGCCGAAGCAAACGTGCTCGCGCCAAACCCAAGCGACCGCACGAGGCTTTCGGTTGCCGCACGGACCGCCTCATCGTCATCAATGATGCTGATCAGGGGATGTCGCGACACTTTGTAAATCCTTATTAATTTTATGCGGGAACCCCGCTCCACCTTCTAACGTGCCGCTTTGAGCGTTCAATTTAAATTATACGCTGGTTTGTAGCGGCCAAACCCCAGGGAAACGCAGGGCCGAGCAAAAAAGCGCGCCGGTCTGTCCAGGACCGGCGCGCATTAAGACGTCAGCAACATTGGGGGTGGGGGGACGGCCCGGGAGGAGGAACGGGCTGAGATGTTGCTGCAGCGTCTTAACCTAAACAGGGGTTGAAACGAATGAAGCGCGTCGGCGCCTCGTCACACTGAGAGTGGCCCCCGAAGCCGCAAAAGATATTCCTACTTCGCCCGACGGATTTCCGAGACGCACGACGCACGAAGAGCGGCCCGGATGCCTGGTTGGGACGGTCTTACGGCTGAGACACCGCACCGTTAAACCAAGCCGCCCCCACATCTATACGAACGTATGTACCGACCAATCTCACGACGTAGCTGCGAAGACGCTCGTAGAATGGAGAGCAACGGCCCTGCCTGGATAGTGTCGTGCCTGCCGGGACCGGATTGCACCGCTGTGGGGTAATCACGAACGCGCCGGCAGACATCGGTACCCAAAGAAACCGGAGGGTCTCAGGCTATGTCTCTGCAATTGTCGCCAAGCTTTCACGGGAATATCGCACAGCGGCTTGAACCCGCGCTCGCGACCTCATCAGCCGGCCGCGATGGCGGCCTCGTTGCCTACGACATTTCGACCGCAGCGGGATCACCGGTTCTTGATCGTTTGGCGAAGGCCTTGATCGAGGCGGGCGTCAATCCCGACAAGCTTGATGGGCGTGCAGAGGGCGAGAAGCGGCTCGCGATGGTCGCGCGACTGTTCGAATTGCCCGTCACACCCGAAACGGTCCCGACCAGCCCACAGAGAAGGGCTCCCTCGCCGCTTCCGAAGTGGCGGCTGAAGCGCGTGTTTGAGTACGTCGACACTCATATTTCGGATCCGATCACATTGGCTGCGCTTGCCGCGGCTGCGGGTATGAGCCGAATGTATTTCGCAAGTCAGTTCAGGGCCGCGACCGGACTGCGGCCGCATGATTACCTCCTGCACAAGCGAATTGAGCACGCGCAGCATCTGCTTCTCACGAGTTCGATGCCTCTCGTGGAAATTGCCCTTGCCGTCGGCTTCCAGACGCAAGCTCACTTCACGACGATCTTCAAGAAGATCGTCGGAAACACGCCTCTGCGTTGGCGCCGCGAACAGCAGGTCTGATTCACGGCCCCGTTCGAAAGGGAGAAGGTGCGAACATTGGGGATGATCGAACTCGAAAACTGAATCGGGTGGCCGAGCCTCAGCTCCGTGAGCGCCTGTAACAACATCGTCCTTCCGAATTTAAGGACGACACGATAACGCGCTCTATTGCAACGTTCACCGATATGGTGAAGGTGAGAGGATTTTCCTCGAACCGGAACCGCCGCGCGCAGGGTTGGCGTGGCGGCTGCGCGCAAACAAATATGGTGCAGGTGAGAGGATCTTCCTCGAACCGGAACCACCGCGCGCAGGGTTGGCGTGGCGGCTGCGCGCAAACAAATATGGTGCGGTTGAGAGGACTCGAACCTCCACGCCGTTTCCAGCGCTACCACCTCAAGGTAGTGCGTCTACCAATTCCGCCACAACCGCAGTTCAGACCATCAGGCCCGGAGATCGCGAAAGGGCATCTGGCGCGACCCAAATCCGCGAAGACGCCCACGTATCAGAGCGTCTCCTGGAACGCAAGCGGCAGATTAGCCGGACGCGCCCATTCGCGGAAAACGATGGGACTCACTCTATATATAGGCTCACGCATAAGATGCCCGGTCCCGCCGGAAGCCTTCATCAGGCTGGCGGGGCGTCCTTTCGTGCACCCGGTTACGACGTTCGATGTTGGAAGCACAGCAATCAAAAACTCCGATTGTAAGCGGCACGGCCGTCGATTGGGCCATTAGCAACGGCTATGTCGATTACGAATCGGCTTTGAAAGTCATGAGCCATCGCACCGCGGCGATTCGCGAGGGCAAGGCGAAGGAACTCGTGTGGCTGCTGGAGCATCCGCCGCTCTACACCGCCGGCACGAGCGCGAAGGACGAAGACCTTCTCAACCCGAACGGACTGCCGGTATTTCGCTCCGCACGAGGTGGCCAATTCACCTATCATGGCCCTGGTCAGCGCGTCGCCTACGTCATGCTCGATCTGGAAAAGCGCGGTCGGGACATTCGGGAATTCATCACACGCCTCGAAACGTGGCTGGTTGGCGCGCTCACCGAGTTCAACGTGAAAGGTGAGATCCGTCGCGACCGGGTCGGCATCTGGGTCAAGCGATCCGCGCACGGAAAGCAGGTCGAAGACAAGATCGCGGCCATCGGGCTCCGCGTGAGCCGATGGGTGTCAAGCCACGGCATAGCTCTCAACGTCGATCCCGATCTTTCGCGGTTTCAAGGCATCGTGCCCTGCGGGATTCGGGACCACGGTGTAACGAGCCTCGCCGATCTCGGCCTGCCGGTATCGATGTACGACGTGGATGTGGCTCTGGGGCTTCATTTTCAACGGATATTCGGACCGACAAAACGGATCGACGCTGCAGAATTCGAGACGGAACGCCTGCGGCATGAGCCCTGAACAAAGATCAAAAGAAAAGGCGCTTGCACCCGAGGGGGACACAAGCGCCCGATAAACGTTGCCGCAATCTTCTCCCTACCTCATCTTCCGTCCTGGTCTCCGGGGGTGCTGCCAACGGGCGGCGCGCCTCCGTCGCCTGGAGAATCGTAGTAGAGAAAACCCTCTTCGACCGAAACGCTTTCCGAACCGTCAAGTTCGTACTGGTCATTCGCATTGTCGTTGAGGCGGATGATACAGCCCTTCTGACAGACCCCGACGACCACCTTCCCTGCTGGAAGGACTTCATCCTGAACGGACGAGCCCTCGGTGATGGTGAGCTTGACCTCTTTGTCACCTCGGTTGGCGATCGTGGCTGCTGAAACAGCTGAGGTCGTAAGAAGAACTGCGATCGCGCTAGCCGCTAAGCCCCAAGGGTCGAAACGGCAGCTCCTGCGATCACGGCAGAATGACATTACTTCTTCTTCTTAGCTGCCTTCTTGGCAGGGGCCTTCTTGGCGGCTTTCTTTGCAGCTTTAGCCATTTTAGATCGTCCTTCCGTTTGATCATTGACAGACACACGTCTGTCGACCTGACTCGAGTCGGGTCGATTTTGACATTGATGAAATTCAAGACGATGCACAAACGAAATTTGATGTTTGGTGATATCGGAAATTTCGATAGATGAGTTACTGCCTCATCGATGAGGATCTCACGCGATGGACGTCAATCTCGCTCGCACCTTCCTCGTTGTTGCCGAGACAGGAAGCTTCGTCGACACTGCACGCAAGCTGAACATTACGCAGTCGACCGTCTCGGCACGCATCAAAGGCCTCGAAGATCTGCTCGGCCGGCCTCTCTTCACGCGCTCCAAATCGGGAGCGGAACTGACGGGCGCCGGCGAACTCTTTCAGAAGCACGCGTTGGCCATGGTGCGCGTGTGGCAGCAGGCGCAGCTCCAGGTATCGCTCGCCGACCAACACCCCGAGCACATCTCGGTCGGTGCGCCTTTGAGCCTTTGGAGCGGCTTTTTGCTGAAGTGGGCGGCCGGATTGCGCGTCCAAATCCCCGGAATCGCGGTGTCCGCGACCGCCGGGCCCTCTCCGGTGCTGAGCCAGCGGCTCATCGAGGGAACGCTCGATTTGGCGATCATGTACCGGCCATCGCCACCACCGGGTCTCACGATCGAACATCTGTTCGACGAGGAATTCGTCCTCGTCTCATCGGCAAAAACCTCAGCGCGCCGAAGTGCGAACGATTATCTGCTTGTCGATTGGGGGATGGATTTCGTTCAGGACCATGCTGCCGCCTTTCCGGAGCATGCCAATCCCGCGATAAGCCTCGATCTCGGACCGATGGGGCTTGATTATCTTTTGGCCAACGAATGCTCGGGCTATTTCCCAGCCCGGATGGTCCGCAAGCTCATCAGCCGAGGTCGCGTCCGTGAACCAAAGCGGGCACGTAAGTTCGTCTACCCCGTCTATATGGTCTATCCGGAGACCCGGAACGAAGAAGCGTACGAGCCGATCTTACGCGGATTGCGGCGCGCCGCAGCTAAGCTCAGCTGACGCCGCAATCACGGATGTAACACGATATTTCGCGCCCGGTTCCGAATGCCTCAAGCGAACTCGATGATAACGGCGTCTACGGCGAGACTGTCGCCCGGTTTCGCCGCGATCTTCTTCACCTTGCCGTCTCGCTCGGCTTTCAAGATGTTTTCCATCTTCATGGCTTCGACGACGGCGAGGTTGTCGCCTGCCTTCACGTCTTGCCCTTCCGCAACGTTTACAGCTTTGACGAGCCCCGGCATGGGGCAAAGCAGGAATTTTGACATATCCGCGGGAACCTTCACCGGCATCAACGCCGCCAGTTCCGATTCGCGCTGCGTATAGACATAAGTCGGCGCCTGGATGCCCTTAAAGGAGAGCGTCATGCCGTTGAGAATGGGCCGCACCTGAACGGCTACTTCCCTGCCATCGACGGTCCCGAACCAAACAGGCTCGCCTGGCCACCACTCTGAAGTGACTTCCATCGTTTTGGACGGCTGCCCGTCACTTCCGAGCATCGACACATAATAGGGACCGGGAATGACCCCCAACACTTCCAGTTCGACCGTGGCCGACCCGATTTTGACGACCCGCCGCTTCGCGAAGCTCACGGCATGCCCAGACATCTGGTGACTTATGTCACGACGGCGCGTGTTGCTCAGATGATCGATCGTTCCGGCAACTGCGGCGAGCGTGATCAGATCCTGGCCTTCGGGTTCTCGCGGCAGAAAGCCGTCAGGGAACTCTTCCTTGATGAAGCCGGTCGAGAGCTTGCCTTCCCGCCAACGCGGGTTCTGCATCACGGCCGAGACGAACGGGACGTTATGCTGAATGCCGTCGATATAGAACGCATCAAGCGCCGTCGATTGAGCATCGATGGCCTCAAGCCGGCTCGGAGCATGCGTCACGAGCTTCGCAATCATCGGATCGTAGTACATCGAGATCTCGCCGCCCTCGAAGACGCCGGTATCGTTACGCACCGTTATGCCATCCTTGGTGCCTTCCGCCGGAGGCCGATACTTAATCAAGCGGCCGATCGACGGCAGGAAGTTCCGAAACGGGTCCTCGGCATAAACGCGGCTTTCGACAGCCCACCCGTTCAGCTTGATGTCCGACTGCTTGAACGGCAGCTTCTCTCCAGCCGCCACGCGGATCATCTGCTCGACGAGGTCAATTCCCGTCACGAGTTCCGTCACCGGATGCTCGACCTGCAAACGAGTGTTCATTTCGAGAAAGTAGAACGAGCGGTCTTGGCCGGCGACGAACTCCACCGTTCCGGCGCTGTCGTAACCGACGGCCTTCGCCAGCGCGACCGACTGCTCACCCATCGCCTTGCGGGTCTTTTCGTCGAGCAACGGCGACGGCGCCTCCTCCAGGACTTTCTGGTTACGCCGTTGGATGGAACATTCGCGCTCGCCGAGATAGACGACATTGCCGTGCTTATCGCCGAGCACCTGAATTTCGATATGGCGGGGATTTTCGATGAACTTCTCGACGAAACAGCGGTCGTCTCCGAACGAAGATTTCGCTTCCGAGCGCGCCAGATCGAAGCCCTCCGCCGCCTCTTTGGCGTTGTAGGCGATGCGCATGCCCTTGCCGCCGCCGCCGGCCGAGGCCTTGATCATGACCGGATAGCCGATCTCGTTGGCGATCTGGACGGCATGCTTGCTGTCCTTGATCTCACCCATATACCCCGGGACAGTCGAAACGTTGGCTGCGGCGGCGGCCTTTTTGCTCTCGATTTTGTCGCCCATTGCCGCGATGGCTTTGGCGTTGGGCCCGATGAAGACAATGCCGTTCTTCTGAAGCGCCAGCGGAAAGGCCTCGCGCTCGGAAAGGAAACCGTAACCGGGGTGAACGGCCTCAGCGCCCGTCGCTTTGCAGGCCGCTATGATCTTGTCCATCACCAGATAGGATTCGGCCGCAGGCGCCGGGCCGATGTGGACCGCCTCGTCCGCCATTTCGACGTGCAGCGCATCTCGGTCGGCGTCCGAATAGACCGCAACGGTCTTGATGCCCATCTTGCGAGCCGTCTTGATGACGCGGCAGGCGATCTCTCCACGATTGGCAATCAGAATTTTCTTGAACATCGGCGCGTCCCGGTCCTTCCCGTCTCTATTTTGGCTGCCGCAGCTTGTCGCAAGGCAACATGCCGTTCTAGAGCGTGAGAAAGGCCACGTAAACAAGCCGCAAGCGCCTGAAATGCCGTCGCCTCTGCGATCCGCTGCCGCACAACGAAAGTCGCCGACGATCCGGCCGTCGGCGACACGAGAGGCGTTCAGTGGAGAGGGGATAGAGGTCCTAGGCCGCCCGACCCAACCGGCACACGGCTTCTGTGATAGTGGGGTGGATTTTTGGACCTTCGTGATTCAGGTACGCGATGAGCGCTCTCTCGCTTGGGCTCAGGCGGCCGCCGCGGCCCAAGCGGCCGACGAGCCAAGCCGGATCGGCATCGGCGATCTCTTCGTGCGTGATGATCTCAATGCGCTGATGCTCAAGCCGCGCCAGCGCGCGCTCTTCGATGCTCTGGTCGTGGTAGGCCGTTTGCATCGAGGAAAGGTTCGATTGCACCATCGAAAGAAGCGACGAGAGAAGTGAAACTTGGTCGCTGTCCTCGTCCACATCGGCTCCCTGCCTCAATGCCTCTTCCCGCGATGGCACCGAATATCCCGAGGCCGACATCATCACATTCGCCACGGCCTTGACGAAGAGATCGGTCCAAGCGGCATTGGGTAGCGAGCCAGCCACAGCTTCATCGATGTCGAACAGGACATCGGCTTCGTCACGGGTTACCGCCACGTTTCTACCGCCCCCGAACGCATAAAGAATCCGCCGCAGCAGCTCGACTTCACCCTCGCTGATCTTTCCAGGCGCAAGGTGTTTGCCCTGGCGAAGCGGCCCTTTGGCCGTAACGACGGCGTGTTTGACTTGCGAGAGTGCAAACTTCGACAGACTTGCGGGAGCCCAGCGCGCTTTGTCGAGGACGCTGAGGATGAGGTCAAAACCGACTTTGTTCCGGATCTTGCCATCGACGGAAATGCGATCGACCAACCAATTTGCATTTGCCGCGGTCAGGTAACCGCGCGGCTGTTCTTGGAAGACCAGATAGTCGGTGATCGCCTCGACAAGGAAATCCGGCCAGTCAGCATGCTGCACCGAACACGCGTCGTTCATCGAGAACAGAAGATCGGCCTCGTCGGACAAAACGATACCGTCTTCGTAGAAGACGCGCTTTAGCAGCAGAACATCGTCAAACCCAATCGTTTGCCGTTTTAAAATCTCGTTAACCGGCAGCGATCTTAGCCCACCCATCGCTCGTCCCCCACGCCACGACTAATGCCGATAAGCGTAGGCAACGATGTTTAATTGCTCCTTAAGCTCCGTCGGAAATTGAAAAAAGCGAGGCCGGCCCCTCATGGCGGCATGCCATGTCCATGATGTATCGGGAC